>SUWL01000027.1 GCA_015061495.1 Lentisphaerota bacterium | reverse complement strand
GTTTTTGGTATAGACACCCTAACTATGGTCACTCTAAATATGTCATTTCATCATTGTTGCCTGAAACTGCTGATAAAATCAGAGTAAATAAAAAAGCAAAGAAAAAACAAAGTAAATAAATTCATAATAAATTTACTTACCGAAGTACCCGCCGTTTTTTGGGGCACCGCGGAATGTAATTTTACCGGAAACTTTGAGGCGGCTTAATTCACGTTGAAGTGTGCGCAAAGGTATGTTCAATGCGGCGGAAATCTGATTGGCTCGGCTGCCGGGATGGTGGAGAATGAAATCCAATACCGGATCATCGCTATCCGGAATAATGCAGGAGGTGTGTTGTTTCAGAGCGTTCAGGATTTCGTTAAGCATAAAGTCAACGAAAATTCCGCAATCATTTTTTGCACTGCTGGCGTTGATTGCCCGGTAGTATTCCGGTTGATTGTCATGCACCATCGTTTCAATGGGCAAATGTTGAAACAAGGGATGCAGTTTGGTCAAAATCAGCGATTGCCACAGTCTCCCCAAGCGACCGTTACCATCGGCAAAGGGATGAATGAATTCAAATTCATAATGGAATACACAACTTTTTATCAGCAGATGATCGGGAGCCGATTTCAGCCATTTGAAAAGGTCTTTGATCTGTCCGGGAACAAATTCTGCAGGTGGAGCAATGTGGACTGCTTTCTTTCCGTCAAAAACGCCTACACCGCTGCTTCTGAATTTGCCCGGTTCATCGATCAAAGAGGTCATCATCACCTTGTGGGCTTTCAGCAGATCTCTGGTTGAATACGGATCAAGCTGATCAAAGAGATCGTAAGCAGCAATAGCGTTTTTTACTTCCTGAATTTCCCGCAGCGGAGCAATCACCCGCTTGCCATCCAGAATATCTGTCACCTGTTTCACCGAAAGGGTGTTGCCCTCGATCGCCAGCGAAGATTGGATAGTTTTGATCTTGTTGGCTCGGCGGAGTTTCAAAGATTCGGCGGCTTCCTGCGTGATGATGTAGCGTTCGATCAATGCTGAAATTTCTGCGACCATTGAAATCGCCGCTGCTGAAACGGTAAAATCCGGTTGATAATCCATCGTCACTTTCTCCTTACAACAACTAATATAGCATTTACTCCGCCACTTTTCAAGGTTACTCCGCCAAAACATGGCGGAGTTTTTTATAAAACAGAAGACAAAAAGCCCCGCCGATTCCGAAGAATCAGCGAGGCTTATATTGATCGTGAGCTTATCTCACTATAGTGATATATCGGTCAAATTTTTTGATTAGCTATTGTTTGTTAACTTTGATTTGAATATGATAAGTAAGTTTCAAATCGATACTTTTCTCTGTTTTTTGCAGTTCTTTGAACCATGGTTGCATCATTGCTCCACCACGCACAGGTTTACCCAGCATTTGCCGCAACTTATCATCCAGCTGTAAATATATCCCTTGGGGCTTATCATTTCGCAATCGGCATAGCACTCTGCATGATCAAGAACCAATATATTTTGTTCACTCAATTCAAAATCCCATGCCATCGCTGGCAAACGGAATTCCTGTTTCAAGTCTGAAGCAGAGTTTTTTCTGCCGTCGATCACCAGATTTTCTGCGGGAATCAAATACAAATGTGATTCCAATTCATCAAAGGCTGTATTGAAAACGTACCGATCTTTTTTATAAACAGCATCAACTCCGTAAATCGAGCCGTCAGACAGATTTAATTCATATACCTTGCCTTGGTTTGGTACGATGACCTCTACTTTAGCCTGTGAAAATTTTAATTTGCGGTCGAGAATTGCACAGTCATCTATCACGGAAGCTGTATTAAATTCAGTTCCGTAGTTGCAGAGGAAAAGTGAAAATGCTTCTCCATGATCGCTTAATCTTGCCAATATCGGTTTGATTTGTCTGCCGGATGGAACAGTCACAGAAACTTTCCGTATTGCATTTTCCAATATTTTAACGGATCCGGATAAAGTGGTTCTGTGAAACTTGGTAAAAACTTTTTCCGGATATTTTGAAACATTGCCGTCAAGATATTCCGGAGCTTTATCCAGATAAACAACCATTCCACCCTGAGCGGCAAATTTTTCCAATAAGTCCAATGTCGTTGACCGGATCGTGAGCAGCCTGGGGATCAACACCGCTTGATAAGCAGCCTTATTGATTTGCAAGCGGTGATTTTCAATTTTGCCGAATCGGGAAATTATCTCCTCGTCGCCGAAATCAAAATCCAGTTTTTGAGCAAGCATGGTATCTGTCACATTGATAAATGCTTTTTCTTCTTTGGCCAAACTGCCGGAAACATGCCGAACCAAACATAATTTTGGTTAAAAACAATGGTTTTAATTTTCATTTTGGCTGAAAAACAGTTGCATTTGACTGGATTTTTCGATATATTTATTGCTATCAGACAAAGTATTTTCGGCACAATATCGAGGAACCGTCATGCATCCGAAAAAATTTGATTACACAAGTTTGATCCATCCGGCGAATGTCAACGAACTGCATGAACAGCTTTCCCAGCTGCTCAAAGATTCCAACAATCAATACGCCGGCTGCCGCATCATCAGTGAAAGAGCCGCTTCCGCAGCCACCGGCTTCAACCGCAGTGCGATCCATAATATCTACGAAAAATTGATGATTTCAGGGCTGCTTCACCGCAAGGACAACTCCTATTCCTACATTGTCAACGATTTGAATTCCATCTGCTACGGACAATGCATCGGTCTGGCGATACCCCGGAGATTTTCCGAATACATAATCTCCCACCTCCATATCAAACCCCGGCTGCACCTTTATCTGGGCATCGCGGAACGTGCCGCTGAACTGGGGATCGGTGTCCTGCCGATCGAATTCCCGGATCTGGATGTCAGCCGCCGGGAAATCATGGATTTCAGCCGCAGCAAATTGCCCAACCTGGTGGGGATCATCTATCTCGGAGAACCGGAACTGCATCAGAATGTTTCCATCGACTGGCTCTGGAGCAACCGCACCATCCCGCAGGTAAGTCTGCTGATGCACAACAAATATGCCCATTGCGGATGTGTGACCTTTTCGCTGACTTCCGCCATGCGTTCGGTCGCGGAACACTTCCGGGAATACGGTCACTTTGATATCGGAGTGTTTCTGCCGCCGAATTCCGCCCAGCTGCGCTACGAGATCAGCACTCCGTCGGAGATCATGGATGTCTTTGCCGGTTCCGGAATGAATATCCGTCCGGAATGGATCCGGCAGATAACTTTCGGAGATGACAGCCACCTCTCCGCTGAACTGGATGCTTTTCTCAAACTTCCCGGCCACCCGCGCGCCATCTGGTGCATGAATGACCATATCGCTTTTGCGGTGATGAAAGAACTTGCCCGCCGGGGGAAATCCGTTCCAGGTGATTATTCGGTTATCGGCATGAATGATCTGGACAACTGTGAAAGTTCCGTTCCGCCGCTTACTTCCGTGCATCTGCCGTTTTACGGCTGCGGGAGAGCGGCGGTGGACAAACTAATCGAAATCCGCCACCACGGCAACCGGAATTTGCAGACCCTCCGCCTGCAGCCGCTGCTGACCGTGAGAAAATCCGTCGGCCGCCGGAACAGCGGAGAACAGGGAAATGATACTATTTTCAACTCTATATGATATCATATGATATGAAAGGAACAATCATGAACAAATGGCTTTCCGCAATATTGGCAGCATTCTCCGTTTTAACTGCTGCTGCCGGAGAAAATCTGTTAAAAAACGGTAAGTTTGAAACTCCGCAAAGCAAGTTTCCTCTCTACTGGCTCATCCGCCCGAATCTGGCTGGCGATATCGAATACTTCAAAAACGGCGGCCCGGGAAATCTGCCCTATGTGAAAATAAAAGTCGATGGCGATATCGCCAGACTTCAGCAGAATGACCTGAAACTGGTTCCCAATGAAAAATATATCATCAGCGCATGGATCCGGACTGCCAATCTGGTGAATAAGGCTTCCGGACTGCGGGTCGGCGGCCGTTCATTTGCCGCCAATGGGCCCAATGCGCTTTCCGGACTGCCGGTCAATCAGCCGGAGTGGAGAAAATACTCCAAACTGATCACCGTCAGCCATGAAGAAGTTCCTTTTTACACCTTTGACATCACCGTGGAAGGCCCAGCCGGAGAGATCGATGTCGCCGATGTCCGGCTGGAACCCGTCACCGAAAATGCCCGGATAAATTCCGGCAGTCAGGATGACAACCGGATCGCCAAACTGGTTCCTTTAAGTCTGCTGCACTACATTCCCGCCGTTGAACCGCACATGGAATTTTTCTGGGTCGGCAAATTTCCCGGCGACCGCAATGCGGCGGATTGTGAATTCACCTTTTCACTCTCCGGGAAAAGTGTCAAAGTACCATATCAGGATCAGCGTTTCCGGGTGGATTTCGGCAAAGCTGCTCTTCCCGGCAGGCAGAAAATGACCGCCAGCATCCTCAGCCGTTCCGGTAAAGAACTCTACCGCAAGGTGTTTGATATCACCGTCCGGGATCTGCCCGCTCCGGCACCATCGGCAAAAAAGATCAACAATATGGTCACGGAACTTTTTTCCGGCAAAGTACAGGACAGCAGTGTGATCAGTTTCGCCAATCCGGAATACGGCTGGATATATTTCAGCGCACCGGGCAAAGGGGATTTTTCAGTAACTCTGGACGGGAAAGAACTCTTTTCATCCAAATCACCCCGCCGGGAAATGCTCCGCCGGATGGAACCGGGAAAATATCAGCTGCGCTTTTCCGGAAACAAAACTCTGCTCCGCATCCGGATGATCCCGGATGTACTGGTCTACTGCCTCTGGGGACCCTGTTCCCCCGGAAACGGCATCTATAACTGGGAATTCGGCAAAAAGTATGTCGTCCCCGGTCTGACCACCCTCACCAATGCCGCGCTGACCCGGGAAGAGTATGCCGAATTGAAATCTTCCGGCAGGATATTGCTGATCGATACCGACTTCGGAGCAGACAACAATCCGGATAAAATGCTGCTGAAACTGGAACGCGATCCGAAACTCAAACGGCAGGCGATGAATGACGGCTGCACTCTGGATGAAGCAGACGTCTGGTTTCCGCCCCGCCACAATGCCGCAGTATATTCCATCGAAAACTTCCGCAACCTTTACAAAAAACATCTGGTAACTTATGTCTGCGGCCCATTTACGCCCTCTTATTCCGATCTGCTCTCGGCAGCCGCCAATGCTTCGGACAGCCGCGGTCACGCCGCAGCTGAACTTTACTTATGCACCCAAAAAAATGAAGAACTCGCCCGCCGTTCCATCCGGCAGGTCGCCCGCCACTGGGATATCGCCAGAGGTGTCGCCCCGGAACTTGTCAGCCGTACCGGGATCGTCCTCGGCGCATTCGGCAGTTATCCGAAAATCATGCTGCAGCACCATCCGGAAGTGAACTTCAAGTATCATCTCGACCTGCAGCTCAATGAGATCGTCAACAACCCATCTTTTGAAGGTGTCCGGGCTCTGGGATTTTACGGCTGTCATGCGGCGGATGAAGAGACCTTCCGCTGGTGCTTCAAACTGATGCGGCACTACATTTTTGAAGGCAGACGGGATATGCTTTCGCACCGGTACGGCTACCGGTATCTTTCCGGGCATGTGAAAAACAGCGACTTTGAAGAAGGCTTCAAAGATTGGCAGGTCACCGGTCCTGCCCGCATGGAAAATCTCCCCGGATACGGCAGAGATTATCAGTTCCGCTATGTCGCTCCGACCGGACGCGGCGATAACTTCGTACTGATGCACCGGACAGATAAGGAGTTCTGCACGGTCAGCCAGAAAGTTACCGGTCTGCAGAAAGGCAAACTCTATCAACTCTACTTTTTCGCGGCCGATTACGATCTGATCCTCAACCATGATCCCAAAGCTGTGAAACTGCCGTTCGATGCCGTCTTGCAGGACGCGGAAATAATCCGGCATGATTGCGGTACGGCGATCTTCTACAACGGCGATAAGCCCAAACCGAACTACCACCGGATAATCTTCCGTGCCGGTGCGGAAAATATGGAACTGAAATTCAGCAACGAAAAAGCCGCCCCGGACTCCCGGATGATGCTCAATTACATTTCACTCCACCCCTACTTTGAAGCAGAAGAACTCAAATAAAAAAGAAGGTGTATCATGCTGAAAAAATCGTATCTGACAATGATGCTTCCGGCATTGACCTGCGTAACGTTGTCTGCGCTTCAGGAAATTCCGGATCTTGGATTTGAAGAAGAGGGCCGTTACTGGCAGCTGCGTTCCGGAGTTTCCCTGAAACACGGTGAAGGACGCAACTCCTCAACTGCGTTATGCATCGAACGCAAAGATGATACCCACCGTTACAGCGCATTCCGGGATTTTCCGGTTCAAAGCGGCAAACGGTATCTGATCGGATGCCGGGTCAAAGGAACGGTGCTGGATGTCGGGAAATACAAACTCGGCGCCGGTTTCAACCTCGCTTTTTACCAAAACGGCAAAGTCATCGGCCGTGTCTATCAGAAAGGCATGCTTGCTTCATCAGATGAATGGATATTCATTTCCAAAGTCGTCGATATGCCTCCGGTAACAGACACCTGCCGGGTAATGCCGGATTTCTCCGGCAAAGGACGGGTGCTTTACGATGATTTCGTCATTATTCAAGCGAATAAGAGCGATCTTGCTGCCAATATGGATTTTGAACTGGATCATGCGTTGTTTGAACAAATGCAGAATGGCAGTATCGACCGTTCCGGAGGCATCAACGCTTCTGCGGCACTCTTTTTTGAACGGAACGATCCGGCGAAAAAAGCCCAGATCTTCCGGGATTTCCACCTGACTCCGGGCAAACGTTATCTTGCCGGAGCATGGATAAAAGGAGAGATCCGCAGTGCCGGGCAATTCAACCTCGGCGGTTCTCTGCGCGTGGTCTTCCTGAAAGGAACAAAAGTTCTGGGCAATGTCTATATCAAAGGTTTGAACCGCACCGGCAGCTGGCAATTTTTCAGCGGAGAATTCACCGTCCCCGCCGAAGCGGATCTCTGCCGGCTCTATCTGGGATTTTCCGGAACGGGCAAAGTGTGGTTCGACAATCTGGAACTCCGGGAATGCGGCAATGCCCGGCAAAGCAATATGGATTTCACTCTCGGCGGAACTTACTGGAATCTGCTTTCCGGATTTCAGGTGACTCCGGATGGCGGCAAAGGAAATTCTCCGGCACTTTTTATTGAAAGAACCGATGAAAACAAAGTGACAAAGGCTTTCCGGGATTTCCCTGTCATCCCCGGCAGAAATTACCTCATCGGAGCATGGATCAGAGGCACAGTCAACACCCCTGGACGTTACAATCTGGGCGGTACCGTCGAATTGACCATGCTGCAGAAAGGCAAAGTTATTCAGCGCATCCACATCAAAGGAGTGAATAAAAGTTCCGATAACTGGAAATTCACCGGCAGAAAAGTGACCATTCCGCAGAATGCAGATACTTGCCGGATCAATTTCATATTCGGCGGCACCGGTAAAATATGGTACGACGATATCACCGTCGAAGAACTCAATGAACAAACCGTTCTCTTTGACAACCTCGATTTTGAAAACGGCATGGAAAAATGGGTGGTCAAAAACGGCTACACCATCGATCCTGAAGGCGGCAGATATTCTTCTGCGGCATTGACCGTCACCCGGAAAACCCGCAAAGAAAACTTTCTGATCTACCGGGATTTCCCCCTTCAGAGCGGCAAAACCTACCGCATCGGGTTTCAGGTCAGAGGAGAGGTCACCGATCCGGGACAATTCAATCTCGGTGCCGGTTACTGTATGGTATTTTACCGGGATAAACAGGTCATTTCCCGCTTTTTCCGCAAAGGACTCCGGGGCAAAAGCGACCGGTGGCAATTTGTCGGGGAAGAAGTCACCGTCCCTGATGGAACCACTCACGCCCGGCTGATCGTGGACTTTTCCGGAACCGGCAAAATCTGGATCGATGATGTAACGATCCAGCCGGTCACGAATTATGCCGTTTACCCCGCTGCTCCGGGCGCGGGGAACATCCCCGGCGAAGATCCGGTACTCCGGGTATTCGCATCGGTTTCCGGCGGCTCTCCGGACAAACTTGATGCGGTGCTGGAACTGGAAGACGGAACTGTATTCAAAACAAAATTCGCGGGAAACTTTGCCGCTTTCGATCTCTCTCAACTTGCCCCCGGCAGTTACAGCGGAGAGTTGTTCCTGCTTGACGGAGAGAAAAAACTTGCTTCCGGTACCGCCGAAATCAACCTCCGTCCACGCGGAGTGCCGGTTCCGGAAAATTCCTGTGTCATCGACCGCAAAGGACGCGCACTGGTCAACGATAAACCATTCCTGCCCATCGGCTTGTATATGGGCGGGATCTCCGCTGAAGATATCGCTGAAATTTCTCAAAGCGACTTCAATACCCTGCTGCCGTACAGTTCGCTTGCTTTGCGCGGCAAAGATGAGAAAAAAACTTATGAAGCAGCCGGTGCCATCCGGCAGATCCGGGGCGTTCTGGATCAGGCAGCGCAGAAAAATATCCGGATTATATTCAGTCTGACCACCGTTTATGACTTTGCTTCCCAATATAAAACGGTCAACTGGTACACGGTCAAAGGTTCAGATAATGTGGTCAATTACCTCGTCCAATCCCTCCGGGATCATCCGGCTCTGCTGGCATGGTACATCTGTGACGAGATCCCCGTCGAATATATGCCGCAGGTTTCCGGACGGCGCAAACTGATCAACTCCCTCGATCCGTGGCATCCGACTCTGGCAATCTCCTGCAAACCGACGGCATTTGCAAAATATGCTCCCGCCACCGATATTCTGGGGCATGACAGTTATCCGATCCTCAATAAAAACACCCGGGATATCTCCGCTCTGGTCTGCGGAGCGAAAATGATCGAAAGGCAGGGTAAACCGCTCTGGAACGTGGTTCAACTTTTCCGCTGGGGTTCGCCCGACCGGGAAAAACTGCTCCGCCACCGCGATCCGACTCTGGAAGAAATGCGTGCCATGAGCATCAGTTATGCCATCAACGGTGCAAAAGGTTTCATCTTTTACCACTACGCCGACCTCATCCGTCCGGAAAAACATTTTCCCGGCTACTACAAACGACGCTGGCCGGAAGCCAAACAGGTTGCTTCAATGCTGAAAAATATCGCTCCGTATCTGCTCTCGGATCACGATCCACAAGAGTTGAAATTCACCGGCGATACCGGCAGGATCCAGGCAAAGATCTTCCGGGATGATCGCGGCAAACGGATCGTGCTGATCTGTTCCGAAGGCCCCGGAAAAAATACCGCACGCTTCCAGCTTGACGGCAAATTCAAGTCGGCTTACAACCATACCGTTGAAAATAACGGTTTCTGGAACTTCACCGGAGAGGACATCTCTGCGGATATCTTGTTTGAGGAATGAAACGATCATGAAAAAATATTCTGCAACCCGTAAGTGGCTGGGTAAATGGATCGCCGGAAGTACCAGCAACATCTACTTTCAGCCGGCACCGCCGGCACCGATCATGCGGACAACTTTCAACGCTCCGGAAAATATCCGGGAAGCGGTCGTCCACCTGTGCGCTCTGGGTGTCCATGAACTTTATATCAACGGAGTAAAAGCCGGAGATATCTGGTACGCTCCGGCACTGACCCAGTACGATTACCATGACAGTTACCTTGATTACGATATTTCCGGCTTGATCCGTCCCGGCAAAAATTCCCTTTGCGTACTGCTGGGCAACGGCTTTTACAACAGCCGGAACAACTGGAAGTACACGGTCAACTTCTCCTCATGGCGTTCCCGGCCCAAACTGCTGTGTGACGTGGAAATCAACCGCCGTACAGTGGAATCTTCCGGAGTGCATTGGAAAGTTTGCGACAGCCCGATCACCTTTGATTCCCGCTTCGAGGGCGAAGATTACGATGCGCGGCTGGAGATCCCCGGCTGCATGCTGCCGGAATTTGATGATTCCGCCTGGCGCAGCGCCTGCCGCACGGTTCCTCCGGGCGGGATCGTGGAAAAGGAAAATATCGATCCCTGCCGGGTGCTTCGGGAAATTTCTCCGGTAAATATAACGCATCCGGCAGAAAATATCACCGTATTTGATTACGGGATCAACCTTGCCGGATGTGTGGAGATCGCAGTTTCCGGCCCTGCCGGAGCAGTTGTGACTTTGCGCTACGGCGAACTGCTCTATCCTGACGGCAGAGTTGATACGGAAGATATCGCCGCCGCCCAGCAGGGCGCACGTTTCCAGACCGACAATTACATCCTCAAAGGCGGCGGTCAGACCGAATACTGGCATGCCCATTTTGTCCGGCACGGTTTTCAATATGTGGAAATAAGCGTATCCGTTCCGGAAGTAACGATCCACCGGGCGCAGGCGAAATTCATCGCTTCGGAGATGAAAAAATGTGGAGAAGTCCACACTTCCGACCGGATATTCAACCGCATCAGAGAGTTGGCGGAAACCTCTTTCCTGGCGAACTTCGCCGGTATTCCCTTTGATTGTCCGACCCGGGAAAAATTCGGTTGGCTGGGGGATGCTTCACTCACTGTTGAACCGGGATTATGGAACTTCAACTGCCGCAAAGGTTATGAACAACTGGCACAAATCATTCTGGATATCCAGCGTCCCGGCGGCTGTTTGAGCACTCACGGCCCTACTACGCTCTGGGGTTTTGAACAGGGTTCTCCGGGGGCAGACATTTTCTACTTCCGCTTCGCCCGGCTGGTCTACGAATTTTACGGAGATGATTCGCTGATCCGCCAATATTATCCGGCATTGAAAAAGGTTCTGAAATACAGCGAGGAACTTGCTGATAAGAACCTGATCCACTTCGGTTTCGGAGATGCCTGGAATCCGTTGGGATACGGAAACAAAAAAATGCCGTCACCACGCTTCGGCGATCCGACAATGATCGATACGGTGATGTGGTATGAGAATTTACAGGATATGGCACGCTTCGCCAAACTGCTAAACCATCCTGCCGATGTGCGTTATTGTGAAAAACGATGCCGGATGATCGCTCAAACCGTGCATGAAACCTTTTTCGATCCGGAAAACGATCTCTATGATAACGCTTCATGGGCGGCAACCGCACTGGCTCTGATCAGCGGGATCGTACCGGAAAAATTGCGGCAAAAGGTCGCCTTTGCGCTGGTTTCCCGCGTCCGGGAAGCCGGACACAAAGCACTGGTCGGCACCGTCGGTGCGCGCTGCGTTCCGCGCGCCCTTGCGGAATACGGTTATCCGCAAGATGCCTTTAAGATGTTCACCCAGACAGCCTATCCCGGCTGGGGATTTATGGCGGAAAACGGTGCTGCTTCGCTCTGGGAACTCTGGAACGGCAGTTGTTCCCGCAACCATAACTCATTCTGCGACGTCTACGCCTGGAGTTACCGTTATCTGGCGGGATTTTCTCCGGCAGAACCCGGTTTCCGCCGGATCAGCATCCGTCCCTGTCTGATACCGCAGCTGGATTCATTTGCTGCCGCTTACCAGACTCCTCACGGTCAATTGAGCATCCGCTGGGAAAGAACTGGAAAAAAAATCAACTGTGCCATCCGGATCCCGGACGGCTGTACTGCCGATATCATTCTGCCGGATCAGGAATTCCACGGGGCATCCGGCAAAATTGAAACCGTGATCACCGATCTGCCGCAAGGATAAAAAAACATGACTGTTTCACCGGAAAAAACCAGACTTTACACCGTCGGCTCACTGCAGTATACTCTTTTGAAACTCTGCTGGGTATCCGGCTGGGTATTGCTCGGCTCATTCTGGTACAATATGCTGGAAACGGTCTTTGTCCCGACACTGCTGCCGTTGAATTTCCACGCTCTCGGAGCATCCGGAGCACTCACCGGAATGGTGTTGGGTAGTATTCCTTCCGGGATCAGTATCCTGCTCAATCCGGTCATCAGCACGGTCAGCGACCGTACCCGCACACGTTTCGGCAGAAGAATGCCCTATATTCTGACCGCTGTCCCGGTCATGGCGGGATGCATGATCATGCTGGGATGGCTGCCGGTCTGGGCGGCGGAAATGAACCGGCAGATAACGATACTGCTTTACAGCGTCACCTACATTCTCATGCACCTTGCCAATATGGTCATCGGCACGGTGATGTCTTACCTCAAGCCGGATGTCATTCCGGAAAATTTCATCGGCAGGCTTCAGGCTGGAACGCTGATCGCCAGTTCGGTAAGCGGATATCTTTTCAACCGGCTGCTGATGCAGTTTGTACCGGACTTCATGTCTTGGATATTCACCGGCATCGCGCTGGCGGTACTGCTGAGTTTCACCGGTACGGCACTCTTTGTCCGGGAAGGGAAATATCCCGCTCCGGAAAATTCGGAAACTTCGCAAAAACCGTTCCGCAAAGCCGCCGGATACATTCTCATGTATCTGCGTGAATGTTTTGCTGAACCGTTTTATCTGATCCTTTTCTGCGGTCTGTCGATGACGATGATGGCATCGGTATGCCGGATGCTTTTTTGCGTGCTTTTCGCTTCCATAGAGATCGGGATCGCGCCGGAAACCTATGGAGTGATCATGAGTTATGCTTCGCTTGCCGGAGCAGCGACCGCTGCGGTGATGTTCTTTATCATCGACCGCAGTGATCCGCTGAAAATTTTCACCGGCACCGCACTGTTGATCTTCATACTGGATGCTTCCGGATACTTTTTCGCCCGTTCCCCGGCAACTTTCGCCGTTACCGGAGTGCTGATGATCGCGGTCTACACCATCCAGAATCTCTCGATCATCCCGCTGATGGTCAAACTCCTGCCTGCCGACCGGTTCGGACAATTTGTCAGTGCCTACGTCATGATGTGCGGCATTGTCGGATTCATCGCCAATGCTCTCTGCGGCAAAGTGCTGGATATCGCCGGATACCGCAGTTTATTCATCTTTGATGCCGTTTTCACCCTCATTGCAACTCTGTTTATGCTGGAAACTGCACGACGCTGTTTTATACAACCGCAAAAATCAAAAACGTAAAGGAGGCAACTGTATCATTAATATGTTTTCCCATTGAATTGTTTTACCAACCGACCAAACCCCAAAAACAAGGAGCAAAAAAATGAAACAACATGAAAAACATTCTTTCACTCTGATCGAACTGCTGGTCGTGATCGCCATTATTGCCATACTGGCGGCGATTCTGCTTCCTGCTCTAAATTCAGCGCGGGAGCGGGGGAGGAGCGCTTCGTGTATGAACAACGTGAAAAATATTGCGACATTCGCCTTTATGTACGCCGATGCCACGGATGGCAGGCTCTACGGCGGGGATGATACCAAAACGTTTTTGAATTACCGTCTGCAGCAGGAAAATTATCTTTCCGGTACGGAAACCGATGTGGATGATATGCTTTTCTGTCCGTCAAGCAAACCGGCAGCATATTCGCTGATCTATACCTACGGTTTTGTCTCCGGCACACTGCTCAAAACCAATCCGGTGATAATTTCCAAAGTTCTCACACCTTCCCGACAGACAATGCTCGGCGACAGCGCCACCAATAATCACAACGTCGGCAGCGGCAATACCACTCACCGCAATTTGACCAGTACTCACGCCGTCGGGCAGGGGGTGCCTTTCACCATTCATAACGGGGTCTGCAATCTGGCGTTTTACGATGGTCACTGTTCCGGACTGCAGGGCGGAGAGCTCAGCAATGTCTATTGGAGCAATGCCCTGTTGAACCAGTACAAGGAATTGAGATTTGCGGAATATATTGACCGGAATTATCAGATTCATACGCTGTAGTACATGGAGAATTGATGATGAAAAAATTCGGGATTTTTCTGGCAGTCATGGCATGGAATCTGATTGCCGCAGGAGGTATTGTGGAAAAGTTTGACAACGCTGATTTTGAGTACGGGACACGTTCGTGGAACGTTCCGGAGGAGTTTTCCATCGTCCGGCAGGGACGTAATGCGACCAATGCCCTTTATGTCAACCGTCCGCAGGGGATGATCCCCGGCAAGAGCAAACCGGTTTCCCGGATCGTCCGGCTGGAACACGGCAAAACTTACCGGATAAGCTGCTGGCTAAAAGCCAATATCACGCAGCGCGGCAAATACCGTACCGCCGGATCGTTTATTTTGCGTTTCTGCGATAAAAACGGCAAAACGCTGCATTGGATCTATCCGCACGGTTTGATCGAAAGTGCCGATTGGACCTTGCTGGAGCAGGTTTTTTCCATGTATCCCGGCAGTGATTACTGTGAAATCACATTGGATCTGTTTCACGGTTACTGTGGCGAGATCTGGTTCGATTCCCTGCGGATCATGGAGCATGAAGTCAATCAGGTTTACGCCATAGCTCCGGCACCTCTGGTGTTGGATGAAAAGGCGCCTGCAGTGCTTGCCGGTGCGCTCAATACCTGCGGCAAACTGCCGGCAGATTGCGTTATTTACGGTGAATTATCCGGCAATAACGGTGTTTTATCCGCTTCGGCAAAGGTGGCAGACGGTTTGGCAAAATTGAATTTCCCCGCCGGTAAAAGCGGTGATCATCAGTTGAAACTGACGTTGAAACAGGGTGAAAAGGTTCTGGATTCCTGTGCCGTTCCGGTCAAACTTGCCGCGAAACCGCCCCGGGTCGGAGTCGGTATCGACCGGATATTGCGGGTTAATGGTAAAAAATTTCTGCCCATCGGCATGTATATCGGTCAATGTCCGCCCGATGAGATGGCGATGCTCCGGGATAGCGGATTTAATTGTGTGATGCCTTACGGCAGTATGTCGCTCAATGAAAAATACCGCTTTGACGGGGTGGGCAGGGAAACGCCCCGCGACCGTTACACCGGCGATGAAAATAATTCGATTTCTTCGATCCGGCAGGCGCTGGATTCCATTGCTTCGCACGGTTTGATGGTGGCATTCAATCTTGCCAATATGTATCCGGGCGGGTACTATGACAATATCGTTTGGCAGGGAGTTACCGGCAGGGATAAAATCGTGGAAAAAGCGGTCAATTCTTTCAAAGATCATCCGGCGCTGCTGATGTGGTACATTTGCGATGAGATGCCGGCGGCAAAACGTCAGCTGCTTGTCGACCGCCGTAAAGCGCTCTTTGACCTGGATCCCGATCATCCGGCATGGCTGGTGACCATGCACTATACGGAATTGCCATCCTATGTCAATACCTGCGACATTATGGGGACCGATCCGTATCCGTTGAATAAGCCGGACAGCGATCTCAATCCGCTGGAATTTGCCGGAGCTTCAGTGAAAAAACTGCAGATGCCCCATATTTTAGTAGGTCAGGCATTCAGCTGGGCGTATTATGAACCGGTGGAAAAACTTGCCGATCCGGCGAATTGGGCGCGTTACCGTACTCCCGATGCCGTTGAATTGCGGACGATGTACCTGTCGCATGTGATCGACGGAGCGACCGGCTTTATCAACTACTATCTGCCGGCGATCACCAATCCGAATATTCCCATCCCCGGTTACCGGGAAAAATTCATGGCCGATCTGAAGCACGCCAATTCAGCGGTCAAAGGCATTGAAAAATGGATATTGAGCGGTAATCCGATCGTCATGCTTGATCTCGAAGTACTCAAAGGGCGCCCGCGGGCGGCGGTACTCACGGACGGGGAGGGCAGACGGTGCATCGTGATTGCCGGTGGAGCAATGGGCAATGCCGGTAAATTCAAAGTCGGCGGCGAGTTTGAATCCCTTTACGGCAGCACGGTCAAAAAAGATGGATATTGGCATTTCAACAGCGAAAAAATCGGTTCAGATATTCTGATTGAAAAGAGGTAATTTTATGGATAAATTAAGTTTCGGTATTGGCAGGAAACATATCAATCCGCCAATGAAAATGGGTTTGGCAGGGTATTTCAACACCCGCATCTGGGAAAATATACACGATCCGCTGGAAGTCCGGGTAGTGCTGCTGAAAAATAATGACATCACGGCATTGTGCGTGCAGTTTGAGTTGATCACTGTTACTCCGGAACTTTTTGCCAAAGTGCGGCAAATCGCCGGAGAAATGCTTGATGATCCGGTTATTTTGAGCGGAGCCACCCACTGCCATACTGCTCCGGAACTGCGCAAGGGCAGGGGCGGTTACGATGAAACTTATGCGGATTTTGCCGCCGGACAATTCAAAGAAGCTCTGGCAGAAGCGATCGGCAGCCTTGCGCCATGTCTGCATATTTCCTGCGGGAGAGGATTCAATTTCGATCTTGGATTCAACCGCCGTTTCTGGATGAAAAACGGCCAGGTGGTCACCAATCCGCCCAAATGCACTGCCGATGCCGTGCGACCGGAAGGAGAGATCGATCCGGAGATCCCGCTGCTGCAGTTGACCAATAACCACGGTAAAGTTCTCTTTGCTTCGGTGTGCAACCACGCCGACACCACCGGCGGCAACGATATTTCCGGAGATTGGCCGGGGATCTGCGCGCACAAAGTGGAAGCGGTTCTGGGAGCAAATTCCATGTGCATGCCGCTGATCGGAGCATCCGGCAATATCAACCACTTTGACCTCAATGATCCCGATCCCCAGTGTTCCTTTGCTGAAGCCGAAAGGATCGGCAGCGGCTATGCGGCAAGCATCATTGCCGGTATGGCAAAGCTCCGCGCGTGTCAGAATCCGGTGATGCAGGCGGTATGCCGGGATATCCACGTGACCTCCCGGGAACTTTTTCCGGAAGAGCTGGCTGAAGCTCAAGAGATCCTTGCCAAATATCCTCCGGAAGATACCGCGTCATCTTCCGCGCCGCTTACCGCGATCGACTTCGCTAAAAAAAGTCCCAAAGTATTGCGGTATTTCGCTGAAAATCTGTTGAAAGTCGCCAAAGAAAAGCGGGAATTTGATTTCCAGATCACCGCTATCGCTCTGGGTGATGTCCTGCTTGCCGGAGTGCCTGCCGAACCATTTGTGGAGATCGGTCTGGAACTGCGCAAAGAGATTTTCGGTACTTTTCAGGAGGTGCTGGTTTCCATTATGAATAATGGCAGCGGCAGCGGTTATATTCCCAACCTCTGGAATTATCAGCGCGGCGGTTATGAGAATACCCCCCGTTCAAACCCGTACTCGATCCACTTCGCCACCCGGTTGAAAGAGGCTTGCCGTCAGATCAATATGGAGCTTGAGAACAAATGAAAAAGCCGTTGGTTCACTTTATCGAATGGAAAAAAATCTCCACCGATGATATCGGCAAAGTAATGGCTGACGCCGCTTCATGGGGGGTTAAAGAGATCGTCGCCCATCCGTACTGGTTCCGGGAAGACGGGAATTTCATCCCGGAAATCGTCCGTCTGCTGGCGGCAAACAACTTGACTGCCCCTGCCTGTCATGCTTTGTGGGGAGTCGGTAATGATTGTGTGCAGCGGGATGAAACTGCGCACCGGCAGATGATTGCCCGGCACAGCCGGTTTCTGGATCAGCTCGCCGGATTGGAGGTTAAAACTTACACCATCCACCTCGGAATGCCGGATCGCAATGAGATCGACCGGGATTTTGACCGGATCAAACGCACTGTCGATGAATTGCTGCCGGCACTGCACCGCAACCGGATCGCGCTGGCATTGGAAAACAGCGCCGAAAAGATGGATGTGATCACCCGGCTTGCCGCGCTTGCCGCCTCCTATCATGATGAATTGGTCGGCATGTGTTTTGATGCCGGACATGCCAACTGCTATCAAGGCGGGGTCAAAAATACCTTTGAAGTGATGAAAAATGAGATCGTCACCTGCCATTTGCATGACAATTACGGTTCATTTGACGACCATAATCCGCCGTCGGATGGAAATATCGACTGGCGGGAACTTACCGCACTGCTGGACAGTGCCCCCCGGATGGTACACGCAGAAACCGAATCCGGTTTCTGGGATCAGGATTCTTGGGACAAATTTGTCCGGTATACCGCTTATTGAAGCAGTAAAAAAACTAAAAAAGACTCTGTACTGAAAAACGGGAAACTTTTCCGGATGAAAAAGTTTCCCGTTTTTTTGTTTCAATTGTAATGAAATCAGCCGTTCCGGGCGTTTTCTTACTGACGGATGAGTTTGCCGTCTTTCAGAATCAGAGTGACTGATTCACCGGCTTTGAGGGCGGCGGAGAATGGTTCACTCCGGCGGACTTTTAGACGCAGCTGCGCATCTCTGACTGCCCGGACTGTGACGGTGACTTTGCCGAAATCATCGACATTGCCGGAAACCCGCATGCCGCCGGGAGCGTACATATCTTTGAAACTTACGTTGCGGATGTGCTGCTCGATGCCGTAAAATACCCGGATCTCCCGGTCATAAACGTGCATGAATTGATCTTGGATCGCGGTGATCGCTCCCATGCCGCCATCCATCTGCATGACTTCGCCGCGGATCTGGGCGAAAAATGAGATACCTTTGTATCTGCCGTCATGCAGCGAACCGCCGCCCACATTGGTGAAACAGTCATGCCAGATTTTCAGCATCGCGGTTGCCGCACCGCCATTGCAGCAGCGGCTCAAAATCTGGGAAGCCCACGGCACGCACCATCCCGTCCACAGTCCCATACCGAGGATCGTCCACTGTTCGATGGAAGCTGCCACCAATTCGGCAGTTTCCGGCGCGAACGGGTCGATGATTTCAAAGGGGCAAAGTCCGGCGAGGTGGGAGTGGTGACGGTGGCTCTCTTCCAGAGCGAGTCCTTCCCAGAGGGCGATAACATCCCGGTCTTTTTCCCAAACCGAGGTGCGATGGGATTGTACGGAGTAAAGCGGCAGATTTTCGTTGATTTCAGTACTTACCGGATCGGCTTCAACGCCGAGCATTTCACCGGCACGCAGAATATTTTTCGCCAGCTGACGGCATGCCGCCAACTGGAAACTGGCATTTTTGCCCCAGGCATTGGCACCGGTATCCCGGTATTCCGGACTGGTGGTCACCGGCAGACAGAGTTTGCCGTCGGCATCTTTGTCCATCATGGCACGGTAGACCCGGATAACTCCCTGCATAAAGTCGTAGACTTCATTTTTCAGATAATCCATGTCACCGGAATATTCGCAGTAGTCGAACATCATTCCCGCCACCCATGCCGAGCAGGCGTGGTCGATCGTACCCGTCCAGAAGCCGCCCATGCAGACCGCACGGTCATCGACGGCATGGGGCAGCATGTAGCCGTTGTCCAGACCGACGAAACATTTGGCATTGTAACGCAGTTTTTCTTTCCACGAAAGAACCATGTCAAAGAAGCCTTTGAGGTTGGCGAATCTGCCGGATTTCAAACCGGGCAGGTGACACATCTGCACATTGATGTTAAAGTGGTAATCGCCCTGCCACGGCGGCAGACGGTCATCTTCGATCCATGGACCCTGCAAACCGGCGGGGCATCCGGCAGGATTGGTCATAATGCCGTATTTGAACAGTCCGTGATAGTAGATCAGATCCAGCTCATCATCCAGATGCTTGATCGTCGGTACATCCTGCCAGTATTCGGTGAAAAACTTGATTGAAGCAGCGGCAATGGCATCGAATGAATTTACTTCCAGTGCTTCCGGAGCAACTTCCAGACCGCGTTTGAAACTCAACGTAAATGTGCCGTTGTCAAATTTGCGGCAGATCAGTGAATAGGATGGATCATTGGGCATTGCCTGGGTGAATCCGAGCGTGCCGGCTTTGGCAAACTCCACCGGCGGTTCGAAACCGTGATCTTTCATGCAGGGGTTATCGCTCAACAGCCACCGGTAGTTGGCTTTGCCGGTAAGTTCATAAGCAGAATACACGGCGACAGTCATGGAATCGTCCAGACCTTTGCCGGCAAGCGCATCTGCCATGCTCATGTCACCGTAAAACTCCATCATCTTTTCCGTGCCGTTCAAACTGTAGAACACTTTGACCTGACCGGTGGCAAGTTCCTGTTCATAGCGCAGCAGCAGCGCACCGTCCGGCAGGGTGATGACCACTCTGCCCACGGGGATCAGACTGGGACGTCTGACCGTGCCGCATTTATCGGCGGCAAACATCTTGTAAATGGCATCCATATCTTTGGCTTCCAGAGCCTTGCGGATGGCGGGGAAGTTCTGATCCGGACGCCACGGCATGCCGCCGCGGTGATCCCACAAGTTGCCTGAACCGACGGTGATATTGAGTGTATTGCCGGCTCCCCAGATATTGATGCCGGAAATGCCGTTGCCGAGCATTGCGCCGCACTGACAGGTGGGCAGCGGGAAGTTGTACGAAACTGTGATCATGAAAAAATCATCCTTTTTATTTTACCGGCGGAAAGACCTTTTCCGCATCTTTGATAAAGTTGTCGCTGGTAGTTTTGAAAAAGCGCGTTTCCGCTGCGACTTCCGCCTTGAATCCCTTAACCAGCGTGGTATTGCAGAACGGCACGAAATAATCTTTGCGGTAGACGGAGCAATCCCGCAGAATCCGTCCGGTATGAAAAGATGGATCATTTGGCGTATTGAACCATACTTCAGAAGCAACTGCACTGCCGGTTTTACTATTGAACAATGCAATGACAGGATAATTTTTGTGTCCCATGTACCAGCGGTCTTTGCTATCCATATTTTGCCGGATTTCCGGTTCTTTGCCGCCGAAAGCATAAAAGCGGTCAAAATCCGTTACCCACGGGTGCATAAAACAGTAAATCACGCTGAGGGTGGTGGTTTTCAATACTTTAATGCGGGTGATTTCTTTAATGACATCATCTTTTACGATCAACGTGTATATCACATCAAAGTTACCGATAATGGAATGTTTTTCCATATGCAGAGTTTTCCCTTCCGGCAGTTTTTCTGCCGGAACGGTCTCTTTGCCGTCAATGACAAACCGCAGGGATTTGACAACTTCACTGACTCCTGTTTCGGTATGACCTGAACCGATAAAGCCTTTCAAACCCGGAACTGTATAGGTCATCCCGTAATGCGAACCGGTAAAATCGGTAGTCATGTGCTCTCCTTTGTAAATTATGGAGTTTATATTCCAGAACTTACGGGCATCAAAACGCAGTTCCACATTGCCGCATTTAGCGGAAATCGATCGAGGCAAATCCACGGCAAAGAGTACACTGAACGACAGCAAAGCAAGCAACACAAAAATCTTTTTCATAACACACCCTTTTAAAGCATAAAATTGCGGTCTTCAATAATATAATGCCGGTAAGCCGCGAATACAAGTCCCACGGCAAAAAAAATTCCTCCGGCATTTCTGCCGGAGGATGAATGACTTTTTACCGTTGGAAACGGTTATTTGTCCGCATCTTTGTTTTCTGCAGCATCGATCGCTTCCAGAGCGGCTTTGTCAGCCAGAGAGACGTTGCCCTCGACCTGACCGTTATCCAGGTGGTTATCTTTCTTGTTGCCAAGATCTTTGAACAGCTGGATCAGGTCTCTGGTTCCGCAGATGCCGAACCAGACCGTGGAAACCACAGCGACGGTCGCCGGGACGATCAGGTGGGAGATCAGGAAGTAGTTGCTCCAACCTTCTTTACCCCAGGCACAACCGGGGATGCAGTTCCAGATCACCGCACCGAGGAACAGGATGCAGAAGGTATAGACGAAACTCCAGCCGAAAACCGACCAGGCGAGGATCTTGTCGCCTTTGGTGTATTCCGGAGTGATACCGATAAGCACCTTGTAGATCTTCTTCCAGCTGAATGCCGGCAGTTCCTGCTGCTGACCGTCCAGCGCGTATTTGCCGCGGTGGAGCATCCGGTCAAGATTGAAGGGCTTGCGGTAGGTGATCAGCGAAACGATCACATAGAGCGACACACTGGTGAGCATGGAGAGGAAGAGGAATTCCTGGGAGTTGATCGGACACTTGGTCGGGTTCATTTCCCAGACGATGTAGGGATGGAACGGTTTGGAAACAGTTTCCAGGAAACTGCCGAATCCTTCGACCCAGCCCATGCGGGCGAGGAAGGGGTAGATGTGGGAACCCCAGACATTCTGAATCAAAAATCCGCTGACCGCCACAAACGCTCCGCCGCCCAGACAGGCAAATGCACCGGCAGCAGTACCCCAGCGGGTGTAAAGCCCGAACATGCAGACTGCTCCGCCGCCGCCCAGCCAGATGGCACCGGTGATCTGGAAGAACATCAGAATGTAGTCCATTTGCGAGAAGTAGAAGCTGAAAAGGAACGCAAACAGACAGACCAGCGTGATGAATCCGCGCAGCAGCCACAAGTGCTGTTTGGGGGTGAATTTCTTTTTGCAGAAGAGCATGAATATATCCTGCATCAGCACCGTACCCCAGCTGTGCATGTAGGTGGTATCAGTGGAGACCAGCAAAAAGATCATGATCGCGCAGAAAATACCGGTGATACCGATGGGCAGCAGATCGCGTATTGCCACCGGCAGCAGCATCTGACGGTAGATGGTGCTGTATCTCTGGGGAACACCGCCGGCACCCTCGATATCTTTGGTGTTTTCTCTGACGGCATCGTAATAAGGAGTTTCCAGGTTCTTTTTCTGGGAGAGCGGAGTGGATTCAAATTTTTCTTTGGTCAACTCCGGAATTGCCGCGAACTCTTTTTTCAAATTGGCTCTGGCGGCATCGAATTTGGCATCTGCCATCACCTCTTCGGCAACTTTGTTGGCGATATAAGTACGGGTTTCTTTCGCTTTGGGGGCGAAGTCAAAGTGGTTGAGGTAGGTGATACCGCAGATGGCGATCAGCACGTACATCATGCTGCCGAATCCGCCGCGCCAGGTGCCGAGCAGTGCGCCCATTTTCTGTTCGTGGGCGTTTTTCGCTGAAGCACTGTAGCCGATGGCACCGCCCATGCCCAGACGGTTGATGAACATCGAACAGACACCGACCATGACGTAAAAGATGTTGAAGTCCCGCATTTCACTCATGTCAAAGGGGTTGAAGAAACTCTGATGTTCGACGCGGTTGACCATGGTCGGAGCAATTTCGCCGAACCAGGAGAAGTTGAAAATAAAGTAACCTACGATGATAAGGTAAAGCGGATAGGAGAGCAGTCCCTGTACACAGTCGGTAACCATGATGGTAACCTGACCGCCGATCATCACGATCGTCAGAGCAATCAGCAGGAATGACGCCATTACCACGCCGAATGTCGACCAGGTGATCCCCAGAAATTCAAAGTGGTGGGGCAGGTCGAGGAAGTAGATGAAAAATCTGCCGCCGACCGCCGGAAAGATCGCGTAGTTGAGTACACCGCTCAACGCCTGAATGATCGCCGCAAAAATACGGAACGGACGGTTGTAGCGCATTTCCAGATACTGACCGTAGGTCATTGCTTTGGTCTGACGGTAACGGTAGATACAGAACCCGGTCAAAGCAAAAACCAGCGAGATCGGCAGAGTCACCTGATTCCAGAAGGAGTACGAAAATCCGCAGCGGTAATACACCTCAAGAACCGCCACGATGGAAATCAATCCAGTGCCGGCCTCTCCTGATGCCACTGAAACGACATACCTTCCCGCACAACGGCTGGCGGTGAGAAAGTCCGCCACGCTGGTGCAGTAACGCTGTGTTTTCGCGCCGATCCAAATCACGACCAGCAGCGGGATAAACACAATAATCCAGTCTAACCAAAACATTTTTCTTTCACAACTCCTTATTTTTCTGTTGATAAATGACTGCCCCCGTCATGCACCTCCCGAAGTGCCGGGGTGATATACGACACCGTTAATATATACCCGTTTTGAGAAATATGCAACAGTGCTTAACTTTTTTTGCCGATTTTTTCCGAATCAGATCTTTTTGGCAAGGAGTTTTTGTCCGGCGGCTTGTAAAATGATATTTTTGGTGTATATTAATAGGACAACAAACACCATAACCAGATGCCGGATATGGTTTCCGGCACAAGTCAGAGGGAAAAAGAGATGAAAATTTACAACTTTTCCGCCGGTCCGGCCATGCTTCCGGAAGCCGTCATGCGTAAAGCACAAGCCGAGTTTATTGATTTTCAGGGCAGCGGCAGCGGTATTCTGGAACTCTCTCACCGCGGCAAATTTTTTCAGCCGGTCATCGACCGCGCCGAAGCCAACGTCCGGGAACTGCTGAATATTTCCGATGACTACGCCGTCTGCTTCGTCCAGGGCGGTGCCAGCATGCAGTTCGCCATGCTCGCCATGAACCTGCTCAACGGCGGTACCGCCGACTACGTCGATACCGGTGTCTGGAGCAATAAAGCTGCCAAAGAAGCCAAAATGTTCGGCAATGTCAACATCGTCGCTTCCTCCCGGGATGACAAATACGATCACATCCCCGCTGCTTCCGAGTGGAAACTTACCCCGGGTGCCGCTTATATGCACATCACCAGCAACAACACCATCGCCGGTACCCAGTATATCGATCTGCCCACCGCTCCTGCCGGAGTGCCGCTGATCGCCGACATGTCCAGTGACGTCATGTCCCGCATGTTCGACATCAACAAATTCGGCATGGTCTACGCCGGTGCCCAGAAAAATATCGGTCCTGCCGGTGTCGCTCTGGTCATCATCCGCAAAGATCTGGCTGCCCGTACCGATGAGAGCAAAGTGCCTACCATGCTGCGCTACTCCACCTACATCAACGAAGGCAGCATGTTCAATACTCCGCCGACCTTCGCGATCTACATCCTCGCGCTGATCACTGACTGGCTCAAAGAAAACGGCGGTATCGCCGCTATGGAACAGCATAACAATGCCAAAGCCAAAATGCTCTATGACTTCCTGGATGAGAGCAGCTTCTACGCCAGCCCGGTTGCCAAAGCCGACCGTTCCAGAATGAACGTCGTCTTCCGCACTCCCAGCGACGAATTGGATGCCAAATTCGTTTCCGAAGCCACCGCTTGCGGCTTGACCCAGCTCAAAGGTCACCGTCTGGTCGGCGGCTGCCGTGCCAGCATCTACAATGCCATGCCGGTCGAGGGCGTTCAGGCGCTGATCGACTTCATGAAAAAATTTGAGTGTGCCAACAAGTAATTTCCGGCATTCCGGAAGTTGCCTCTGGCAGCAAAATTATGGAAAGGGGAACTTTTTAACCGGAGTTCCCCCTTTTATTACGGTAGGAGAAATGCCATGTTTGAAATTGAAATAGACCGCAGTTTTTCAGCGGCGCATCAGCTTAAAGGTTACGATGGCGACTGCCGCAATCTGCACGGACACAACTATGAAGTAACGGTCACGGTGACTGCAGATACGCTCAATGAGGTCGGTATCGCTCTGGATTTCAAAAAATTGAAAGCCGCTCTGGATGAGGTCATCACTCCTTACGATCACCGGAATCTCTCGGAATTGCCCGATTTTCAGGAGATCAACCCCACCAGCGAAGTGCTTGCCCGTACCATCTACCGCAAAATGAGCAGTCTGCTCAATGACGGCAATGTGAAAGTCGCCCGGGTGCGGATCGGTGAATCTGCCTCTTCCCGTTTGACCTACAGTGAATGAGTCTGTCATGCTGCCGGTGATCGAGACCTTTGCCAGTATCCAGGGTGAATCGACCCATGCGGGACGGAAATGTTTTTTCATCCGTCTGGCGCAGTGTAATTTGCGCTGCAATTACTGCGATACGGTTTACGCCTGGGAGGGCGGAGAGATGCGCTCTGTCACTGCTCTTGTCGATGAAGTGCTGGCAAGCGGGCTTAAGCTGGTGGAAGTTACCGGCGGAGAACCGCTTATCCATGCGGAAACTCCCGTTTTACTGCAATCTTTGCTGGATGCCGGATTGGAGGTGCTTCTGGAAACCAACGGTTCTTTGAGCATTGCATCCGTACCGGAGCAGGTTCGCAAAATATTGGACTGCAAAACGCCCGGTTCCGGAATGAGTGACCGCAACGATTTTGATAATTATCAACTGCTTATGCCCCATGATGAGGTGAAATTCGTCGTTTCCGGCAAAGAGGATTTTTTCTGGGCGGAAGAGATCATCGGCAAATACCGTCTGGCGGAAAAAACCGCCCATCTGATCTTTTCTCCGGTGTGGGGCAGGATCTCATTTGAGGAACTTGCCGGACTGGTGACTGCCGGTAAGTACCCGGTGCGTATGCAGCTGCAGATGCATAAACTTATCTGGGGCGATAAAAAGGGGGTATGATGAAAAAAGCGATCGTGCTGTTGAGCGGCGGATTGGATTCCGCCACTTGTCTTGCCGCCGCACTGGATGCGGGGTTTGAGTGTTACACCATGAGTTTTGACTACGGTCAGCGCCACCGCAACGAATTGGCAGCTTCAGAAAAACTTGCCAAAGTTATGGGGGCAAAAGAACACCGGGTTTTCAAGCTCGATTTGGGGCAGTGGGGCGGTTCGGCTTTGACCGACAGCAGTATTGATGTCCCCAAAGAAGGGGTGGGCGAAATCGTCCCGGTCACTTATGTTCCCGCCCGCAATCTGGTGTTTCTTTCTCTGGCATCGGCATGGGGCGAAGTGATTGGCGCCCATGATATTTTTATCGGCGTGAACAGTGTGGATTACTCCAATTATCCCGATTGCCGGGCACCGTTTATTGCGGCATTCGCCGAAGCTGCCCGTCTGGGGACGTGTGCCGTGGATGAGCAGTGGCAGTGGCATATCCACACCCCGCTGCAGGATCTTTCCAAAGCGCAGATCATTCAGCTGGGTACTTCGCTGGGCGTGGATTATTCGCTTACCACCAGCTGTTATGACCCGGATGCCGAAGGGCGAAGCTGCGGAGCATGCGACAGCTGCCGTTTGCGCCATCAGGGATTTGCGGATGCCGGCATTCCGGATCCGACGGTTTATCAGAGTTTATGATAAGAAACAGGTAAACAACCGGGGCTGCTGCAAATATTGGGTTTTGCGGCAGCCCCGGTTTTTGTCCGGATCATCAGCCAAGGGGGTTATAATGCCGGAAATTTCAGGCGGCAAAGTTCCGGTTTGCTGATCACTTCAGTTACCATGGCGATATGTTTTGCCCCCAATGCCGCCAATTCCGCAATGTGCGGTTCTTTGATGCCGCCCATTACGGAAAATGGCACATTTACCAGAGATTTCAATTCGTTGAAAAATCCGATCCCCAGTGCTCCGCAGGCAACGCTTTTGGTCTGCGTCGGAAAAATCGGTCCGATATTCAGGTAAGAACACCCCGCTTTTTGAGCGGCAATGATCTCGTCGGCGTTATGGGTCGATGCTCCGATGATAAGTTCCGGAGCAATGGCGCGCGCCGCGGCGACCGGCAGATCATCCTGCCCCAGATGCACGCCGTCGGCACCGCATGCCAGAGCGATATCCGTACGGTCATCAATAAAGAGCAGCATGCCGTACCGGGCGGTGATTTCCCGGCATCGGCAGGCAAGGGCGAAAAGATCGGCGTCTGAACGGTGTTTTTCCCGCAGCTGAACGACTTTTGCGCCGTTTTCAGCCAGTGAGATCAGCACATCTGTAACGGATTTGGTTCCGCAGAATTCCGAACTGACCACCGGATAGATGAAACTTGCTTCAAAGGCGGCGAGCCTTGCGGCATGGTTGGCAAAAGGGGAACTCATTTTGCGAGCCTTTCAGCGATCAATCCGGCAACTTTGCGGCCGGAAAGAAGCATGCCGCCGAAAACCGGTCCCATCCGGTAGCCGCCCATAACGTTGTTGGCACTCATGCCGCAGGCGAACAATCCGGGGAAGTATTCCCGGGTATTTTCCACGGTGGATGCTTCGCCGTTATCCACCCACATCGGTTTTTCGCCGAGGATGCCGCCGGTGGGGGTGTCCAGTTTGATTTTGGCTTTTTCAGTAGCCAGCCGGATGATTTCACTGGGGTGCCCGGTGCCGTCCAGCACACATTCGGAAATGACCGTCAGCGGATCGACGTGCATTCCCAAACGTTCCACCGGAGTCCAGTTGATGACCAGACCGTTGACTTTGCCTTCTTTAAATACGATATCTTCCACGGAAACGGAGTTGAAGATCTTTGCGCCAGCCTGCAGCGCGCCGAAGATCAGACCGCTTGCCATTTCCACGGAATCCAGCGTGTGATAGCCGGGGGCATCCAGCGCTTCGTGACGGATTTTGAAGTCATCCAGCACCGGCAGAGCTTCATCCTGCACGACCACTTCGTTAAAGAGCATGCCGCCGCCCCAGGTGCCGCCGCCGGGAGCAAGTTTGCGCTCAAAGATGGCGACTTTCAGTCCTCTGGAAGCCAGATCTCTGGCGGCAACCAGTGCAGAAGGGCCGCCGCCGACGATGGCGACATCCAGTTTCAGACCGTCGAGCAGTTTGCCGCAGAATTTGCGTACAATGGCGGAAGAGATGAGATTTTCGGATGAGTTGGACATTTTCGCTTTCCTTTCCGGGGCATTTTGCCCCATTTCTGCGCCGGCGGGGCGAAATCACCCGCAAGCGCGCTGCTGGGGAACTACGCGCTTGCCGCATCAACTGGAAAGCGTTGTACCGTAATTCCTACGCCGGCATTATCCGGATCAGGTTCATGGGTTTATTCTCAGCCGCAGTTACGACAACTGCAGCACCCCAAAACGTACTGTTATAAAAGATAGCACCGCAAAGGGCTTTTGTCAAGGATCAAAAATGGTAAAATTCCATTTTTCGATGTCAGATTTGTCCGGACAAATCGTCTTGATAATTTAATAAAACATAAAGCAAAATATGATTCAACTCTTGCAATATGCGGCAGTTGTGCTATATTAAGAAAAATATTTATATCAAGCGGGGATAAATTCATACCATGAAACGGTTTGCGATATTCATAGGCATAGATGACTACAGCCATGGCATCACGCCGCTGCATTGTGCGTGCAATGATGCGCTTAAACTGTCGTTGACGTTTGCGGCAGAGGGGTTTGAAACTCCGGTAGTCATACCGCAGAAAAATGCATCCGGCAGTTATATCATCGAAAAACTGGAAGAGTTGAATGATCAGTTGCAGAGCGGTGATTTGCTGGTCTTTTACTTTGCCGGACACGGCAGGGAACTTAACGGAGAACACTATCTGGTTGCCAAAGACGGTTTTGCCGATCCAAAACGTTATACAGTTGGTTCACTTCCCATGTCTGCTGTAGTGGATACGACCAATAAGCCGGGAGTACGGCGGCTGTTTATTCTGGATTGCTGCCGGGACAATCTGCTTGCCGGTCGCAGTACGGCGTTTGTTTGTAACGAGAGTCGTTCCATTGCGCTGGATCATGCGGTAAGAGCGCAAAGCGGCTTTATTCCGCCGTTGATTTTGAACTCCTGCTCATCCGGGGAAAAAGCCTTTGAAGATACCGCTTCCGGACACGGTTATTTTACCAAAGCATTGTTGAAAACCATCGGTGATGCGGCGGTAAACAATTTTAATATTTTCCGCAGGCAGTTGAAGCAAAATATGAGCAGTTCCGGCACTCAAAATATCTGCTGGAACGGCAACGTTGATGACTGGGACGAAGTCAAACTCTTTGCTTCATGGAATCCGGCACCACCAGTGCCGCCGGTACCGCAACCGCCGGTTGCACCGCCGCCATTTCCCGCAGAAGTGACAAATTCCGGAAATAAAATCTGGAAAAGTGCCTTTATTATTTTGCTTGCGGCAGTAATTGCCGGAGTATTCGGCTTTATTTTCGGCGGCGGCAGCCGTCAGAATAAAAACACTTCCGCTCCGGCAGTTTTGCCGGTCACAGACCACGAAAAAGAAGCCGGGCGTAAAGCAGAGGCCGAACGTAAAGCAGAATCCGAGCGCAAAGCAGAGGCAGAACGTAAAGCAGAATCCGAGCGCAAGGCGAAAATCGAATCCGAGCGCAAAGCAGAATCCGAGCGTAAAGCAAAAATCGAAGCCGAACGCAAAGCAGAATCCGAGCGTAAAGCAAAAATCGAAGCCGAACGCAAAGCAGAATCCGAGCGTAAAGCAAAAATCGAAGCCGAACGTAAAGCAGAATCCGAGCGTAAAGCAAGAGAAGAAGCGGAACGTAAGGCAAAAATCGAAGCCGAGCGCAAAGCAGAAGCCGAGCGTAAAGCAGAAGCAGAACGTAAAGCAGAAGCCGAGCGTAAAGCAGAAGCAGAACGTAAAGCAGAAGCAGAACGTAAAGCAGAAGCGGAACGCAAGGCGAAAATCGAAGCCGAACGCAAAGCGAAAGCAGAGGCGCGCAAATATGCTTTGAAAGTCCTCGAATTCAGTGCAGACGGCAAAACTGTTACCGGTGTAAAAGATAAAAACATCACCAGTATCGTTATTCCTGATGGTGTGACGACTATCGGGAGGGATGCGTTTGAGGATTGCACGAGTTTGACGAGCGTGACGATCCCCCCCAGTGTGACGACTATCGGGAGGGATGCGTTTGAGGATTGCACGAGTTTGACGAGCGTGACGATCCCCCCCAGTGTGACGACTATCGGGAAATATGCGTTTGCCTATTGCACGAGTTTGACGAGCGTGACGATCCCCCCCAGTGTGACGACTATTGAGGATCATGCGTTTGAGGGTTGCAGGAGTTTGACGAGCGTGACCATTCCAAACAGTGTGACGACAATCGGGTGGGGTGCGTTTTACGGTTGCAAAAGTTTGACGAGCGTGACCATTCCAAACAGTGTGACGACTATCGGGGATTTGGCGTTTCGGGGTTGCACGAGTTTGACGAGCGTGACGATCCCAGACAGTGTGACGACTATCGGGGATTTGGCGTTTTTCCGTTGCACGAGTTTGACCAGTGTGACCATTCCCCGGAATTGTAAATACGACGAATCCGGATGGTATGCTTCTTTCCCTAGAGGCTGCAAGGTTATCCGGCGGTAAGTGCACCGTAAAAATTGTATACATACCGTTGGTGGGGAACTGGCGTTTTGTACGGATTGGTACGGATAGTTACGGATAATTACGGATAATTACGGAGAAATCTGACGCGTGGCATAGCGGTGTCCACATCCGTATACCGCAAACCGGCGTTTCCTGCAACAAAAAACACGCGGTATGTATACCATTTTTGCCCATAATGCCAGGCAAAAAAAGCGCACGGAATGCGGTGAATCACCTGCCGAATTCTTTGCGGATGGCGGCGATATCAGCGGCGATCTGCACTTTTAACTCATCCGGCGAAGCAAAGCATCTTTCCGGGCGCAGAAATTTATTCAGTTCCACCGTCAGTTCTCTGCCGTAGAGTGAACCGGAGTAGTCCAGCAGATGGATCTCCGTCCGCCGCTGCTGATTGCCGAATGTCGGAGCCACACCGATATTCACCGCTGCCGGATAAAAGGTACCGTCGATCCGGCAGCGTCCGCTGTAGACACCATCCGGCGGCAGTACGCCGTAAGCAACTTCCAGATTGGCGGTCGGCGCGGCAAGTTTGCTCCCCGCGATTTGGTATCCGTGGACAACAACGCCGTCAAGCGTGATATTTCTGCCCAGCATTTTTATGGCAAGCGGCAGAAATCCGGCGGAAATCGCGGCTCTTATGGCAGTCGAACTGACCGTTCTGCCATCCAATTCCAATTCCTGTACCGTGGTCAGATGCCAGTTGTTTGCCGCACAGAACTTCTCCAGCGTGTGCCGGTCACCGCTGCCGTTTCTGCCGAAACGCCAGTTTTTGCCGACTGTTATCCCGCAGATATCCACCGGAGCATGATCCCGTAATTTTTCAAGGAACGCTTCCGGAGCAAGTGCCGCCGCTTCGGATGTGAAGTTGATAAAGCCGCAGAGATCCGCTCCGGCAGCAAGCAGCTGACGGCACCTTTCGCATTCGCTTATCAGCAGTTCCGGGCGGTGGTCGGGGCGGAGCAGTGCCCGCGGGTGCGGCGAAAAACTCAATGCCAGCACCCGGCAGCTGTGTGCCCGGGCAAGTGCCGCTGCCGCCTCAATGATTTTGCGGTGTCCGGTGTGGACACCGTCAAATACTCCGATCGCCGCAATGAAGCGTTCATCCGGCGAAAATTTGATATTTCCGTTAAAAACAATGAAATTTTCCATGTTTTTCTGTAAGATTATGCTAATTTGTCCGTAAAAAATTGAAAAAAACAAGTTCACGCTGTATATTATACACCGGTATCGGTAAAAAGTCAAAGGGAAATGTTTATGAAAACGGTTTTGTATCCCGGATCATTTGATCCATTCACCAATGGGCATCTGGATTTGGTGGAGCGCGCCGGACTCCTGTTTGACCGGGTGATCGTCGGCGTTGCGGTCAATGCGGCAAAATCTCCGATATTCACCATGCAGGAACGCTGTGACCTCATCCGCGAGAGCTGCGCCGCTCTGGAACATGTCGAAGTCGTCGCTATCGACGGGTTGCTGGTCGATTCTCTGGAAAGACTCGGCGCGGATGCCGTGTTGCGCGGTCTGCGGGCGTTTTCCGATTTTGAATATGAACTGCAGATGGCTTTGCTCAACCGCAATTTGAAACGTCAGTGCGAAACTATTTTTATGATGCCGACGTTGAAAAATTCTTTCGTTTCTTCAACTCTGGTCAAAGAGGTCGCCCGTCTCGGCGGCAATTATCAGGAGTATGTCCCCATGCCGGTTGCGCGGGCACTGGGTAAAAAACTCGGAGTGGAAAAATGAAAAGTTCTCTGCTCTCCAAAGCCGGTGCTGTATTGGAAGCGGTCTGTTCCATCGATCATCCGGTGGCAATAAAGGAGCTGACCCGCATTTTGGATATGCCGCTGCCCACGGTAAGCCGTCTTTGCGCTGATTTAGTGGAAATCGGCTTGCTGGAAAAGGCGGATTATCACCATCTGATCCCCGGAATAACGCTGATGCGTTTCGGCCACCGGGCGCGGATACTTTCCCCGTTGATCGGTATTTTGCGGCAGTCGGTGGACAGTTATTCTGAAGAATCCGGTCTCAATGCGATCGTCCACGGTTTTGACTGCGGCAGTTTCTTTCATATTTACAGCTGTCACCGTAACAATCCGGTACAGGATGCCCTGCGTTACACCGGTGCGTTTCTGGTGCTGTTGAGTGCTGCCGGATTTTCTCCGGAAAAGGCACAGGAGATCGTGCTGCGCAAATATCCGGATATGCCGGTGACTGAACAGGTTATCTGCGACCGGGAATTTTACAACATCCGGCAGCAGAAGATCCTCTCCCGGGTCGCTCCCAACCGCAGATGGATGATTTCCATGCCCTTTGTCTACAGCAATATCAACTGCTCGCTGACCTTTTACGGGCAGGGGAGAGAGAAAAGTACTGTCGAAGCGGAACTTTTCAATATATCCAAGGTCTGTTCCCGGATCAAAACCGGACTCGACCGGATCGGCAAAGGGGAGAATTGAACCGGTATGGAAAAGGTGGTGGAATTCATTCGGAAACATGCTGATTTTTCGGCTGCTGCTGCCGTTTTTATCGTAACTCTGCTCTTCTTTCTGCCCGGATTGGGATTTGATGCTGTTTTGCTCGACAACAACTCTTATGTCGGGATGGAGTATTTGCTCTTTCCGACCTGGCAGAACTTCCTTTACCACTTGAAAACCCCGGTACTCGGACTTTATTCCCCGCTGGTAATGCACTCATTCATGCTGGATTACTGGCTGTGGGGCAATGAATTGATCCAATTGGGCGGCAGACTGCACAACATTATTCTGCACAGTTTCAGCGCGGTGTTTTTTTACATGCTGCTGCGTAAGATCCGATTGGTGCGTCTCGATCCGGTCAAGCCGTTCGCGCTATCCATCCCGGCGGCACTGTTGGGGACACTGTGTTTCGCGCTCCACGCCCAGCGGGTGGAATCGATCATCTGGGTAGTGGAACGCAAAGATGTGCAGGTGATATTTTTAGGCTTGGCAAGTGCTTTGCTCTTTATCCGCAGTTATCAGAAAAACCGTCTGCCGGTTGCCGGAGCTTTGCTCTATTTGCTGTCATTCGGAGCAAAACCGCTGATCATCACCCTGCCTTGTGTGCTGGCTCTGGGCATCTGGGCGGGAACGGAAAAACTGGATTGGAAAAAGAGTTTCAAACTACTCTCACCCTATTTGCTGGTGATGCTGGGATATATCATGTTCAATTCAGTACAGCTGGGCGGAGTTGTTTCCGGCAGTGCGGCAGGTGCGTTGTCCGGGGAACGTCTGGAAATCGTGGCACTCAACTACACCAACTACTTTTTCCGCACTTTACTGCCGCTGGGGATCAGACCGCTTTATCCGCTGTTTCAGTGGGATTGGCAAATGATCGCCATGTGTGCCGCATTCTGGGGCATGTGTATCGCGGT
>SUWL01000115.1 GCA_015061495.1 Lentisphaerota bacterium | reverse complement strand
TTCGGGAAAACCTACATTTCCAGCGGCGGTCTTGCCAATAATACGGTCGTTTCCCATGGCGGTCTGGTCTTTGTTTCCAGTGGCGGAAAAATGGAAACGGCGGCGGTTTCTTCCGGCGGCTGGATACACCTTTACTATGGAGGTCACGCCAATAATGCCACGGTCAACGGTTACGGAAGATTCTATGTTTCCAATGCCGCAAGTGCCAACAAGGTGACGGTCAACTCCAACGGCTTGAGCTTCGTCTATGCCGGAGGAAAAATGGAAAACTCCACTATTAAAACCAAAGGTTCCGTCCACGTTTACGGCGGCGGCACGACCATCAATGCCACGATCACCGGCGGCACAGCAGTTGCTTATCAGAATGGCAAAATGGATAACACCACCATCCAAAGCGGCAAAGTCGTCCTCTCCGCCGGCGCGACCCACAAGGGAACATTGAGCATCTGGGGCGGAGCAAGCGTTTCTGCCAACTCCGGAGCTACGATCGACTTTACCATTTCCCGGAGAACTGCCGCCGACACTTCGTATTTTATCAACGATCTCTCCCGCATCACCGGCGCACCGAACTACACGGTCACGGTCAGTGATTATCAGCAAGTCGGTGTTTACGAACTTGCCAAAGGGGCGGCGAACTTCAACGGTTATGTTACCATTACCAACGGTTCAAAGAACTTCGGCAAAGTGAACGTTTCCGGCAGCATGACTTACGGCGGGAAAACTTACCGTCTGCAAAAGAGCAACGGCAATCTTACTTTGGCAATCACCCAGGCGACCAATGCCGCCGCACCGTGGGATGCGGTTGCCGGAACTTCCGCTGAAATAGCTATGCCGGAAAGTGCTTCCGGATGCCTCTTTGAAGAGAGCGCTTCCGCGCCATCTCCGTTGGATGATACGCTCTTTGCCGACAGCAACACCGCCGATCTTACGATCTGGCAAACTCTGCCGGAATCCTCCATCGGCGTAAGCACACTTACTGAAAGCACTCAAAACATCCACACCAAATTTGAGCTTATCGCGTAAAATACATCAAAAAACACCGCAGGCTGTCCGGTATCCGGACAGCCTTTTTTACGCTGCCGCAATATAAAAAATCCCCGTTCCGCATTTACAGAACGGGGATTTTATTTCAACTTAAATCAGAGTACGATTCAGTCTTTTTTGCAATCTTTGCCATCTTTGATTTTGGTGATATCAACGATTTTATTGGTTTTGATTTCTTCATCGGTGAAGAAAACTTCGTTCTTGATGATCCGATCGCCGTCTTCTTTGCTTTCTTTTTCATAAGCTTCGGCAAGATCAGCGGATTCATCGATCATTTCGGCGAATTTGTTATCTCCATCTGCTTTGAAAACTTTCGGATCATCGCCGTAGATGACATGAATAGTTGCATCGTCAACGAGGACATAGGACACTACGATATTTTTGCCTTCTTTATCGTTTGCTACGGCAAATGCTTCGAGTTCATCATCGCCGACTTTTTCTTTTTTCAGGGACTGATATTTTTCATTCTTGCGATAAGCTTTGCGCAGATCGTCAAAAAGATCTTTGGCTTCACCTTCATTGAGGATGATCACCGCACCGACCTTTTCCATTTCTTTGTTTTTACCGATTTCACTCCACACGGCATATTTGAAGTTGAGTTTGCTGACCTCTTTATCGCCGAGCAGCTCTTTCATTTCCTTCAAAAAATCGGAGACGATCAATCCCTGTTTCTGTGCAGCCTGCCCTTTGTCGGAATTCAAATTCTCCGTATTGCCGTATTCGACTTTGTCAGCGCTTTTTTCAACATACGCCAACGGGCTGTCACTGCAGCCGCAGAAAACCAGTGCGGAAAAAGCCGCAACACTCAAAATGTTAAAAAGTTTCATTTTCCCATTCCTTTCTGTTATTTTTTGGGTAACTGCAGTAAATATACAAGCTCTAACAGCTGTTGTCAACAAACTTTCGCAAAAAAACTTGCATTTTTTTCTTTCAGGTGTAAATTATGTTTGCAGACAAACAATAATGATCAAATGGCAAATAACAACGGACGTTATGATGAAACGGATTTTGGTTACCGGCGGCAGCGGTTTTCTCGGCAGCTGGCTGTGCGAAAAACTTCTGGAACAGGGCAATGAAGTAATTTGCGTGGACAATTTTTACACCGGTGCAAAGCGGAATATCTATCACCTGCTGGATAACAAGCGGTTTGAATTGATCCGGCACGATGTAACTTTCCCGTTGTATGTGGAGTGCGACGAGATCTACAACCTCGCCTGCCCCGCCAGCCCCATCCACTACCAGCGCGACCCGGTGCAGACAGTCAAAACCTGTGTCCACGGTGCCATAAACATGCTGGGACTTGCCAAACGGATCAATGCCAAAATACTGCAGGCTTCCACCAGCGAAGTGTACGGCGACCCGGCGATCCATCCGCAGGTGGAAGAGTATTGGGGCAATGTCAACCCCATCGGTGTACGTTCATGTTACGATGAGGGCAAAAGATGTGCGGAAACCCTTTTCAACTGCTACAGTATGCAGAATGCCACCCGGATAAAGATCATCCGGATATTCAACACTTACGGTCCGCGTATGCATCCGCATGACGGCAGAGTGGTGAGCAACTTTATTTTGCAGGCACTTCAGAATCAGGATATCACCATCTACGGTGACGGTTCTCAAACCCGCAGTTTCTGCTACCGGGATGACCTGATCGACGGGATGATGAAACTGATGGCAACTCCGGATGAGATCACCGGCCCGGTAAATGTGGGCAATCCGGGAGAATTCACCATTTTACAGCTGGCGGAAAATATCATCGATCTGACCGGCTCATCGTCCAAAATCATCCGTATGCCGCTGCCGTCGGATGACCCGAAACAGCGCAAGCCGGATATTACCAAAGCGCGGGAATTATTGAACTGGCAGCCGACCACACCGCTGCGTGAAGGATTGGTAAAAACCATTGAATATTTTGAGGATCTGCTCAAAATCGATCCGGAATTCTGCTGTGGACAGGAGTAAGTTTGCATGAAACATGTCCTTGTTACCGGCGGAGCCGGATTCATCGGTTCCAATCTGACCGGATATCTGCTTGATAACGGCTGTGCGGTCACGGTGCTGGATAATTTCGCCACCGGAAAAAGAGAAAATCTCGCCCCGTTTGCCGATAATCCGCATTTCACGCTTATCGAAGGTGACATCCGGAATATGGCGGATTGTCAAAAAGCAGTAAAAAATGCCGATTATGTACTGCATCAGGCGGCATTGGGCAGTGTTCCGCGTTCCATCAAAGATCCGGCGACCTCAACGGGGGTCAATGTTGCCGGTTTTGTCAATATGCTTTTTGCGGCACAACAAGAGGGAATAAAACGTTTTGTCTACGCCTCAAGCAGTTCGGTATACGGAGATTGCACCGATTCTCCCAAAGTGGAAGAGCGCACCGGAACTCCGCTGTCTCCTTATGCCCTGACCAAAAGTGTCGATGAACAATTTGCCGCTAATTTTGCCACAATTTACGGTATGGAGTGCATCGGATTGCGGTACTTCAACGTATTCGGTAAAAGGCAGGATCCGGAGGGGGCATACGCGGCGGTGATTCCGAAATTTTCGGCGGCACTGCTCCGGCACATTCCGCCGGTAATCAACGGAGATGGTTCATACAGCCGGGATTTCACCTACATTGACGATGTGGTGCAAGCCAACGTGCTGGCGATGACCAGTGATCGCGCCGATGCCGTAAATACGGTTTACAACATTGCCGGCGGAGCAGAGACCACACTCAATGAGTTGTTTGAATTTCTGCGGGAAGCTTTGAGTGTTTACGATCCGGAAATCGCCGGTATTCAGCCGCAATACGGAGCAGAACGCCCGGGAGATATCCCGCACAGTCTGGCTTCAACCGCGAAAGCGCGCAGACTGCTGGGGTATATTCCCCGTTACCATGTCCGGGACGGTTTGCAATTGACTGCGAAATGGTATTTTGATAATCTTTCCGCGAAATAAAAAACATCAAATATTTTATCAAACCAGCTTGACATTCATATTTTTACGCACTACATTATTAGTGTTTAACGATTCGGAACATTTGTTTCTACCGGATCGGAACGGGTGTATTTACTTATTCGGGGATTTAGTGATATGCAAGATTGTACTGCTTCTGCAAGGCGGGCTGCACCGTGTCGTGTAACGGTTCCGATCTGCCTGTATCATAAATCAGAAGTCGATGCCGGTAAGTTATCCCGCGACACAAATATTCTCCCATCCGTAACAAGCCTGACAGCCAGCAAATCCATATATAAAGGCATGTTCAAAACAACCACAGGTAATATCGCGACACCCACGAATGCATACAAAGCAAGCAAGCTTGTCTTGTCTGGAGCAACGCGACAGACAAGCATGATTGGCGAAGCCAAGCAAGCAAGCGTAAATAATACCGCGACACCCACGAATGCATACAAAGCAAGCAAGCTTGTCTTGTCTGGAGCAACGCGACAGACAAGCATGATTGGCGAAGCCAAGCAAGCAAGCGTAAATAATACCGCGACACCCACGAATGCATAC
>SUWL01000026.1 GCA_015061495.1 Lentisphaerota bacterium | reverse complement strand
CTGAAATCAGATATTGGAAAGATTTTGAGACAGTTGTGCGAATTAAAAAAGGTCGAGATTCACGAAGCAGAAGCTTGTCCGGATCATATTCATATGTTGGTAAGTATACCGCCGAATATAAGTGTATCTCAATTCATGGGGTATCTAAAGGGAAAAAGTTCTCTGATGATCTTTGATCGTCATGCTAATTTGAAGTATAAATATGGCAATCGGCATTTCTGGTGCCGAGGCTATTATGTCAATACAGCTGGTGCCGACACCCGTGCAATCAAAGCGTATATTCAGAACCAGTTAGCAGAAGATCAAGCCCTTGAGCAAATGACATTCAAGGAATACATAGACCCGTTTACGGGTAGCAAGAATTCTCAGGCATAAATAAAACCGCTTTAGCGGTAGCCTGAAAAATAGTTGCGCGTGGCGAACCAATTCAAAGCCCGTATCGGGCTGCCGGTACTATCGCCTTGAAGGCGTGGAGCATACCACCGGCTTAGCCGGTGGTTTTGATTTTATACAGCTGCGTTGATCCAGCCGGCGGCGATTGCCGTACACCAGCATGCCCCAAGTATCAGCCAGAGAATGATCCCGTGCAGTACCGGACGCAACCCAAGCTCTTTAAGTTTTTCCCGGTTCAGATTGCTGCCGATCAGAAACAGCGTAACGATCATCAGATACTTGGACAACTCTTTAATAAAAGTTCCGCAGCCACGCAGTTGCGGCAGCCAGGTCACCAATGCCGCCGCAATCAGAAATCCGGGGATAAACCACGGAATATTCAATTTGAACTTCCGTTCTTCCCCGGCTTCTCTATCGGCAATGAACCACGATATAAAGAGCGTCACCGGAACGATCCACAATGCCCGGGCCAGTTTGACCACGGTCCCGACTTCCAGTGCTTCATTGCCGTATTGGAAACATGCGCCAACCACCGAACTGGTATCATGGATCGCCAACGCCGCCCAATAACCGAATTGCCGGTCACTGAACCCCAATTCTCTGCCGATCACCGGAAAAATCAGCAGTGCAACTGCATTCAGCGCAAATACCGTTGCTGATGCCACAGCTATTTCATGCGCCTTTGCCTTCAATGCCGGTGCTGCGGCAGCAATGGCACTGCCGCCGCAAATAGACGTGCCGACACTGACCAGCAAGGCGGCATTTTTCGGAAGTTTCAGCAGTTTACCGCAAAGCATCCCCAACGAAATTCCGGCAACGATTCCCAACAGGGTATATACGAATCCGCTCGCACCGGCATGAAGCACTTTGACAAGATCCATGCCGCACCCCATGCCGACGATCGTCGCTCCCAGCATCGGGGAAGTGATTTTGGAAGTGTATTTACTGAATGGATTTCCCCAGCTGACTGCAAAAATAATTCCTGCAAATACAGCTATCCCCGGTGCCCAATCCCTCGACGGGCTCCACAACCACGGAACGAAGAAAAACACCATCCCCAAAAGGATAAAACAAGTTTTTTTCAGCATATTTTTTTTCCCCGTAAAAAAAGAGCGTTGGATCTCTCCAGCGCTCTTTGTATTTTACTGTCAATGCTTAAAGATTTTTAAGCATGTTGAGCATCACACCGGCAGCAACCGCCGAACCGATAACACCTGCCACGTTGGGTCCCATGGCGTGCATCAGCAGGAAGTTGTGCGGATCGGCTTCCTGACCGACCTTATTGGCAACACGCGCTGCCATCGGCACGGCAGAAACACCGGCAGAACCGATCAGCGGGTTGATCTTGGTCTTGCTGAATACATTCATCAGCTTGGCAAAAAGCAAACCGGCAGCAGTACCGATGGAGAATGCCACCGCCCCGAGGAAAAGAATTCCCAGAGTCTGCACCGAGAGGAACTGATCCGCAGAGAGCTTGCTGCCGACCGCAATTCCCAGAAAGATGGTGACAATGTTGATCAACGCATTCTGGGCAGTCTGGTTCAAACGTTCTGTCACGCCGCTTTCTTTCAACAGGTTACCGAACATCAGCATACCGATCAACGGAGCGGCATCCGGCAGCAGCAGCGCACAGAGCAGCGTGATGAGGACCGGGAAGCAGACTTTTTCGATCTTGCTCACCGGACGGAGAGTGGACATTTTGATTTTACGTTCTTTTTCAGTGGTCAGCAAACGCATGATCGGCGGCTGAATGATCGGCACCAATGCCATGTAGCTGTACGCCGCAACCGCAACTGCGCCGAGCAGTTTCGGAGAAAGACGGCTGGTCAGATAGATACTGGTCGGACCGTCGGCACCACCGATGATACCGATACTGGCGGCATCTTTGAGGTCAAAGTCAATACCGATCGCACCCAATGCCAATGCACCAAGCAATGCGGCAAAGATACCAAACTGGGCGGCTCCGCCAAGCAGAGCGGTTTTCGGATTGGCAATCAACGGAGCAAAGTCAGTCATCGCACCGACACCGAGGAAGATCAGCAACGGGAAAACACCACTGTTGATACCGACTTCAAAAATCTGTCCCTGCAAACCATCCGGTCCGGAAATGCCAGCCAGCGGAATATTGGCCAGCAGCGCACCGAAACCGATCGGCAGCAGCAAAAGCGGTTCAAACTCTTTCACGATCGCCAGATAAATCAGCACCAGAGCAACCAGCATCATGATCACACGACCGATACCAAGTGTCCAAGTGGAACTGAAGTTTTCAGTTGACTGACGGTACAGATCGTAAATACCGGTGCTTTTCCAGAGATCTTTGAAAGTCTGCCCCCAACCGCCGAGTTTCTGTCCGGCAACATCGCCGCCGGCAACCGCGGTCTGGATGATTTCAAGAGTTTCAAATTCAGCCATCAACGTTCCGGGAAGCAGAGTACCGGCATCTCTGACGCTCTCATGTTTGCTTCCGGGAACCATCTTGATCGTGGTTTTGGCACTCAAAATACCTTTGCTGTAATTTTCCGGATGGTACATCAGCAACTGACGTCCGGGATTGCAGACACCATCATAAGGAATCGTTACCGTATAGATGGTGGCAGGGACGAATTTAACTTTATCGCCGTCTTTGAATTTACCGATGTAAATCAGTTTACGGCTGTTGTCTTTGACCCACCATTCAAAAATGTCATCACTGGATTCCACATCCAGATCGTAACCGGCTTTTGCCAAGCCGCAACGGACTGCCATCACCGGACAATCTTTGACCTTTTTGGCATCCGGACATGATTTTGCGCAATCTGCCGCTGCGACGGTAAAGACCGCCGCAACCGCAAACATCAGCACAAAAGAAATTTTCTTGATCATACTCATTTTATATATCCTCATCCGATCGTGATCAAAGCATCGCCTTCAGCGACAACGGCACCGACCGCAACATCAATGGAGGCGACCACGCCATCTTTATCTGCAGCGATCGGAGTTTCCATTTTCATGGCCTCAAGAATCATCACCGTATCACCGGCTTTGACCGCGTCACCGGCTTTGACCAGAATTTTGGTCACAGTACCGGGAAGCGGGCTTGACATCGTACTGGCGCCACCGGCAGGGGCAGCGGCACCACCGGCAGTTGCGATAGTCACCAGAGCATCGCCTTCGGCGACAACGGCACCGACCGCAACATCAACGGAGGAGATCACACCATCTTTGTCAGCAGCAACCGGAGTTTCCATTTTCATGGCCTCAAGGATCATCACCGTATCACCGGCTTTGACCGCGTCACCGGCTTTGACCAGAATTTTGGTCACAGTGCCGGGAAGCGGACTGGTCATGGTGCTGGCGGCACCACCGGCAACCGGAGCAGCGGCAGCAGCAGCGGCACCTTCGGTCAATTTGACCTCGAAGCTCTTGCCGTTGACTTTGGCAGTATAAGCATCACCGGAGGCATTGACCTCGACCACCACATTGGAACCGTTGACATTGGCGGTGTAAGCTTTGGCACCACCTTTGGGAGCAGCGGCTTTCTCTTCTTCTTTGTAACGGATACCGAAAGGTTTGTCGCCTTTGAGGTAGTTGATACCTTTTTCACCGCAAGCGGCGGCAATGAAGATGTTTTCTTCGGTTACCGGCAAACCGGCTTTTTCCAGAAGTCCGGTATTGTATTTGACACCGAGTTCCGGATTGGCATCGTTGATCTCGATGACCGATTTGGTGGTCGGTTCTTTGCCAAGCTGTTCGCTTGCCCACTTGACCAGCTGCGGATCGGGATCGACCGGGGTTTTACCGAAGTAACCGAGAACCATCAGACCGTAACCTTTGGGATCCAGTTTCCAGGAACCGTCAGGATTTTTGCCCTGCATAACGTTACGGAACGCCTGCTGGAAGTAGAACTGACTGACCGGGGTCACGCTGGTTCCGAATCCGCCTTTGGCAACGACTTCACGCATCTCTTCAATGCATCTGTCATATTTGTCCAGGCATTTGTTATCGCGCATCATCTGGGTATTGGCAGTAAGCGCGCCGCCGGGCATGGGACTGAAGATGATTTTCGGAGAAACCTGCATGGATTCGGGGGGCATGAAATATTTATCCATGCACTGCTCAAAGACCTTTTCAGCGGCGAGGATCTTTTCCGGATCAATGTCCAGAGTGTATTCAGTGCCGCGCAGACGCTGATACATCACGAGGATATCAGCTTCGCAGGTACCTCCGGAAAGCGGACTCATCGCCAGGTCGATCACATCCGCACCCGCTTCGATCGCCGCCATATTGCAGGCAACTGCCATTCCGGCAGTATCGTGGGTGTGGAACTGGATCTCTTTGGCTCCGGCACCGAAGGTGCTGTCAAGGATCGCACGCGCCTGTTTGACAGTTTCATAAACGGTCGCAGGAGTGCTGGTACCGGAAGCATCTTTGAATGCCAGACTGTCAAACGGAATGCCGGAAGCAATGATGTTATTCAGACTGTCGATATAGAATTTCGGAGTGTGGGCATAGGATTCATTCAATCCGGGAGCCAGCCCCATGAGCGTGACCGTGACCTGATGTTTCAAACCGTATTTGGCGATGGCACGACCGGAAACATCGAGGTTGCGGACATCGTTGAGAGCATCGAAGTTACGGATGGTGGTAATGCCGTGTTTCTTGAAAAGTTTGGCATGCAGGTCGATGATATCAGTGGACTGACTGGAGAGTCCGACCACGTTGACACCGCGGGAGAGAGTCTGCAGATTGACATCCGGACCGGCAACCTCGCGGCATTTGTCCATCATATCAAAGGCATCTTCCTGGCAGTAAAAATAAAGACTCTGGAAACGGGCACCGCCGCCGATTTCAAGGTGGCTGATACCGGCTTTGACCGCCGCTTCGAGTGCGGGCAGGAAGTCTTCAGTTTTGACACGGGCGCCGAGACAGGACTGGAATCCGTCACGGAACGAGCAATCCATGAACTTGATCTTTTTCATTGTTTATACCTTAAATAATAATGTTAATAAATTTTTGACTCAACGGCGGGCAGATGCAACAGCAGCAACGGCAGCGACTGCCAATGCAGCATCATCACGGGAAGCCGGAGCAGCTTTGGCAGCGGCAGCTTTGGCAGCATCTTCTGCGGCCTTTTGCCTGGCAGCGATCGGCGCTACGATTTTGGACATCAACTTCATGCAGAAGATCATCACGATGAGAAAGACATACACCATCCCCATACCAAAGACCATCAACTGAAGTCCGGCGAGAAGTTTTTCGCTCATGGATACTCCTTTTGTTTTTGTGTGATCAACCGGCTGCCCGGCAGATCATTTTTGGTTTATTTTGTTTTCCAAATTATTGAAATTTATCAATGCTGTATTGATTTTCACATCTCCGCAATCAAAGCAGAAATCCACACCATCCGGTGAGCGCAACAGCATTTCCCCTCGGTCGCCGATGCCAGTAAAACACCCCTGTTTTTCACGGCCGTCAGCGGTGGTCAAAACCAGCGTTTCGCCAATCAGACGGTTTTCATCACGCCATAATTTGAGCAGATTCGCGGAATTTGATTGATACATAATATAGTATTTTTTTATCTTTTCTGCAAGTTCAAAACGCATTTTTTCAAGAAAAAAACGCTTTTCTGCAACAGAACACAAAGAAACTGCAAAATTATCCATACCTTGCAGATCTTCTTTACTTTGATTGACATTGATCCCGATCCCGGACACCACCCCGGCAAGTTTGCCGTGCGCAATGATTCCTTCTGAAAGAATACCGGCAAGTTTACATTCGCGGATATAGATATCGTTGGGCCACTTGAAAAAAACCGCCACTCCAGGCAGATAGTCGCGGACAAGTTCCAAACCGGCAAGCCCGAGAATCGCACCGGCATGAAACGGCTGGCTGATATTTTTCAACACCACACTGGCAGTCAAAGAGGTCCCCGGAGCAGCGATCCATTTGCGCCCCAGTCTGCCCCTGCCGGCAAACTGCTCCTCGGCAATGACGACCGTACCATCCTCAAGAACGGAAAAATGCTCTTTTGCGTAATTATTGGTGGAATCCACCCGCGGCAAAATTATCACTTTGCCGCAATCCGGCGTCAATGACATGATCTTTCAGTTATCTTTGGATATCGCCGCCTCACGATTCTGGAACGAAACTATCGCCCAAACCGTGATCACCGCAGAGTAGATCGCCGCATAACCGACCGCCATCCAGACGTAAGCCGTCGGAATCGCCCGATTCACTGCCAGCGCATCCGCCATCCAGAAAAACTGCCAGTTGGGGATCACCGCATACAGAAATGAATACACTCCGGAAAGCAGCTGATCTTCACTGCCGCCGCCAAAGAGATAGGAGGAAATCAAACCGAGAAAGAAAAATACCGTACACACACACATGGAGGCAACCACATCAAATCTGGTCGAACACCCGACTGCCATAACCCCCATCACCACCACTGCCGGGGACAACAACAGCAATGCTTTGCCCAAATCCACCAGCGAAAGATCCGGATGCGCCTTAAATTTCAGACAGTAAAGCAAAATCCCGCCGATCAGCACCACTGCGGCATAGACTGAATATTCTGAAAACGAACTGCCTTTGAGATAGTTCGCCGCCATTCCAGCCACACATGCCAGAAAGGTCAATCCGACAAAAAAGAGGTACAGCGTCATATCCGCACGGAACTGATCCACAGCAATATACACTGAAACCACCGATGCGAAACTGCATATCCAGCAAAAAAGCAAAGATGCCGCCGTTATACCGACGATTTTGCCAACCACAAAACTCCAGCGGTTGATCGGCTTGCTCAACAGCAGCAGTACCGTACCGTTACGCATCTCCCGGGAAACTGTACTGGTCGCACAAAGCACACAAACCGCCAGCGAAAACAGCATCGTGGTTGCCATTGCTCCATCCACCACCAATTTCAACTGTTCACGAAAAACGAACAGCGTCATCCACGGATAATGGCCTATCAGAAGCAAAGCCCCAAAGAGCATCAGAAAATAAACCGGCTCACGGAGTGCTTCCCGGAAACTGTTGACCGCAATTCGCCAGAGGTGCAGCATGATCTTCTTACCCGGAAATTTATTTATTACAGCTCTTGCGGTTCGGAAACCGGCACATCGTCATCCTGCTCATCAGCGGCATCACCGTTTTCCGCGGGGGCAGCAGGAGCAGCAGGCGGCAGAGATTTTTCAGCGGAAGCCTGAACCTGTCCGGGCTCTCTCAAGCGGGGATCGCTCATATAATGATTGGCGTAGTTGCGGCGGAATTCCCGGGCGAGATTGCCGATATTGAGCATATCGTCCAGCTCTTCGGCAATGCGTCCCCAATCACCACCGTAAATCCGCACGATCGGAATGCGTTTGATACTGATCCGGCGCAGCATTTTCTCCTGTTCACTGGTGACATAACGTTCATCTCCGATGATGACCACCCGGCGGGGATTGAGATCATTGATATAGACATCCAGTTTATCCATCGGGATCTCAACGGTCCTCTTACTGATCGCCATAAAAGCCCGCTTATCAACCGTCATAACAAGATAAGGCTGGGCGGTCAAACCTTTATAAGTGGCAGCCAGCAGACGGGGAGTTTTGTAATTGCCGACTACGACCAGAGTACGCGGAGCGCGTCTGGAAGTGTGCGTGATCCAGGGCGCCGCCTGAACCGAAACAGAGCATACCGCCGCAAACAGCGCGATCAAAGAGAATTTTTTCAACATGGTATCGACCTTTCTGTACCTTGATTAAGTTTTTCTGACTGCAACAACTGTTCTTCAATCCGGTTTCTTCACCGGAAAACTTACACCTTAATAAATATAATCTCCCAATCCGCATTACGCAAGTTTTTTTGTCACAATTCCCGTTTTTTTTTATTTTTTTTCTGTTTTTGATACATTATTCTGATTTTTTTCGCAATTGATGTGGAAAAATCAGAATTTGGAGTTATATTAATAAAATGTTGTAGTTTTATTCCGTGCAACCCCGTGGTGTAATGGTAGCACAAGTGGTTTTGGTCCATTTAGATTAGGTTCGAGTCCTGGCGGGGTTGCCATTTTTGTATCTGCACAATTTTGCCGGAGAATATTTCCATGAAAAACAGCCCGCACATCCGTGAAGATCTCTATCATTTCGCCGTCGGCTTCTGCATGGGAGGAGCCAATGTCATCCCCGGGGTTTCCGGCGGAACCATGCTCTTTATCATGGGCGCATTCACCAAACTTACCGAAGCGATCCGCTCGATCGCCAGCGTGGAAACCTTGAAACTCCTCTGCAAGGGACAATGGAAGGCGCTTTATGAGAGAATACCATGGCGGTTTCTTTTCGCCCTCGGAGTGGGAATCCTGGTCTCTTTTGCCACCCTTGCCAAATTGCTGGTCTGGCTGATGGCGAATCAGCAGCAGTACACTTATGCGTTCTTTTTCGGCTTGATCGCCGCCAGTATCATAACCGTCAACAGACAGATGAAAAAATGGAGCCCCGGTGCGTGGATTTCGCTGGCAATCAGTACCATTGCCGCATTCGGGATCGTCTCGCTTGTTCCGGTCAACGGCGGCAGTCAGTGGTACATGCTCATGCTCTACGGTGCGATCTGCATCATCGCCATGATCCTGCCGGGATTATCCGGTTCATTCCTGCTGCTTATATTCGGACAGTATCAGAAGGTTTGGAACGCAGTGGGAAATTTCGCCCACTTCCAGTGGAACATGGCAGACTTCTGCACCCTGTTGTTTCTGGCGGCAGGCGCCTTGATCGGCATCGCTTCATTCGTCCATCTGCTCAACTGGCTGCTGAAAAACTTTTATAATGTCACCATTGCCGCACTGATCGGCTTTATGATCGGAGCGATCCCCCGCCTCTGGCCGTGGCAGATCGAAGCAAACAACCACTTCAGCTGCTGCGCTCCGGCAACTGACATAACAATGCTCTGGACGATCCTCTGCGCCGGTGCCGGTTTACTGCTGGTGCTTGCCGTGGAATATTTCGCCAGAAACAAAACAAATGAGGAGTATCAATGAATCCAATTGCACTGGAAATCGGCTCGTTCTCCATTCGCTGGTACGGCGTAATGGCGGCTCTCGGATTTCTGGCAGCCTCTTTTCTGCTGGAAAAAAACCGCAAATATGTCACCGGGCTTACCAAAGATCAATGCGGCACCATGATCATCATCGCCCTGATCGCCGGTATCCTCGGGGCAAGAACTTATCACGTTATTGAATTTTTTCACGAAGACGGATTCGATCAGGATCCGATCACGATTTTTTACATCCACCGCGGCGGACTGGTCTTTTACGGAGGCTTCATCCTCGCCTTTATCTCACTGGTGATCTACACACTCAAAGCCAAATTGGACACCATCCGGATATTGGATATATTTGTACCGTCACTGACTGCGGCTCACGCATTCGGCAGACTCGGATGTTTCCTCAACGGCTGTTGTTTCGGCAGTCCGACAACTTCATTCTGGGGGGTCACTGCGCCCAGAGGTTCGCTGTTGTGGTTCCAGACCGGCGGCTTGCCGGTACATCCGGTACAACTGCTGGAAACCACTGAAAACCTCATTCTCTGCGTGTTTTTCTGCTGGTTTCTGAAAAAAGGAGCAAAACGCGGTACAGTTATCTCGTCGTACCTCATTGCTTACGGTGTACTGCGCTTCATCAATGAAACGTTACGGGTCGATGAAAAATATTTCCTCAATCTGACCGGTGCTCAATGCATCAGCCTGATGCTCATCCTCTCCGGAAGCGGATTTTTATATTACGCATTGCGCCATGAACGTAAAAACGCATAATTTCACGATCACCCCGGACACCGCCGGCAGACTTGACCGGGCGGTGGCTTTGCTGATACCGGACTGCTCCCGGACTTTTTTGCAGAATCTGATCAAAAACGGAGCAGTTTCCGTTGCTGGGACAACAGTGATCCAGCCGAGATTTGCGGTGAAATCAGGAGATAAAATCACGGTCAGCATCCCGGATATGCAGTTGGATGAACATATTTCAGCCGAACCGTTTGCTTTTGACATACTCTTTGAAGATCAATATTTCCTGGTAATCGATAAACCTGCCGGGGTTGTCGTCCACCCTGCCCCGGGCAACCGGGAGGGAACGATCGTCAATGCGTTGATGAGCCGTTATCCGGGCATGGCAGAGGATTTCGCCCTTGAAGACAGCATGCGTCCGGGCATCGTTCACCGGCTGGACAAGGATACCAGCGGCTGTCTGGCGGTCGCCAAAACCGTGGAAGCCAAATTCAAACTCGGTGCCGCATTCGCCGACCGCAAAACCGGAAAAACTTACCTCGCCATCTGCCGGGGAGTGCCGAAACAACTTGCCGGAGAATTGAAAACCCTCATCGGCAGACATCCGGTCAACCGGCAGAAAATGGCGATCGTCGAACGCAACGGCAAAGAAGCCCATACCGCCTACCGCATCCTTGCGCAAAAGGTTGTGGACAATATCCCGCTTGCTCTGGTCGAAGTCAAAATATTCACCGGCCGCACCCATCAGATAAGGGTACATTTGAGTTCTATCGGACTGCCGATCATCGGAGATGAATTGTACGGCAACCGCAACTGCACTTTTCCCGGAGTCACCCGGCAGATGCTTCACGCCCGGAAATTGACCCTGCCCCACCCGGCAAGCGGTGAAATAATGAGTTTCACTTCACCTCTGCCGGAAGATTTCCGCCGGATGTCAACGCTCTGCGGCATTGAGTTTTGAATTTTTCACTCGGTTTTTGTGCAGTTCAACGGACTTTTTGGCATCCGGATTACCGGATGCAGCAGAACTGCGGAAGTATTTCACAGCTTCGACCGGATCATACTTTACCCCTTCGCCCCGTTCATGTAAATATCCCATCGAATTCTGCGCAAGGGAATCCCCGGCAGCCGCCGATTTTTTCATCCAATACACCGCTTTTGACAGATCCCGATCAACGACTTTACCATGATAATAGTAAGAGGACAACACCTTTTGTGCGCTGCTGTTCCCCTGAAGAGCCGCCTTTTCATGCCACTTGAATGCTTCGGCATAATCCTGTTTTACTCCCAAACCGTAAAAATACGCGCTTGCCAACTCACTCTGCGCTTCCGGATGCCCCTGTTCAGCAGCAAGCCGGAAATAGTGCGCCGCCAGTCCGAAATCCTGTCCAACTCCCAAGCCCCGGGCATAACAGCTGCCGACACTATACCGGCTGGCAACCTCGCCCTGATCGGCGGCAAGTTTATTCCAACGGAATGCCAATACGAAATTCTGCGCAGTACCTTCGCCGCGCATATACATCCCGGCAAGCGATGCCTGCGCTTTGCGATCGCCCTGCCCGGCGGCTTTAAGATACCAGAATACCGCTTGGGCATTATCCCGTTTTACGGCACGTCCAGCATAAAACATCCATCCGTAACAGACCTGGGCAAAAGCATTTCCGGCTTCTGCGGCGATTTTCAGATATTTTTCCGCTTTGACCGGGTCCGGCATGATCCGGCCCGCAAATCCATACAGCATCGTCCAGCCCAACAGCGAATGCGCCGGAATATTTCCCAACTCGACCGACCGGGTCAGCAAGCGTACTGCCCGCTCCGGGTCAGCAGCGATGCGATCGCCGAAAAGCAGATGAAACCCCAATACATACAACGCATAGGCATGATCTTTACCGGCTGCCAGTTCCAGACAGCGCATTCCTTCTGCCGCATTACGCTCCTCTTCTTTGCCGTAAAGATAATGCCGGGCTATTTCAAACATGGTATCTGGATCGTCCGCATCGGCAGCCTTGCTGCTGCTGTCCGCCGCTTCCGAAACAAATACCAACGACACCAGAAACATCAAAAACAACTTTTTCATAAACCAATCCTCATAAAACAAAAAAACGCACCTTGCCAAACTGTCCAAGATGCGTTTCAAACGGTTATTGCGGATCACTCCTCGTCGGCATCTCCGGCAAACTCTTCTTCGTCAAAGTCCTCGTCGAAGTCTTCATCAAAATCTTCATCGGCAAATTCACCGTCAAGATCTTCAAAGCCCTCAAAATCATCTTCTCCGAAGTAATCGTCATCGTCCAGATCCCGGCGGGAGAAGTCGTGACCTTCATCCTCATCATCATTCAGATCGCTGAAAACATCATCGGTCTCATCATCGTAATCCAGATAATCACCATCCGGATCATCCAGAAGTGAACGCACTCCGGAAATCTGGGCTCCGCACTCCGGACAGCAGCCGTCCTCAGCCTCAATCGCGCTCTCACGCACCTCAATGTTGCAGTAGGGACACGTCGTAGCCATAATCAAACCTTTCAGTAAAAAAGTTAAAGTTTCATATATCGGGCTCTTACGCCTCTTTTAATTTTGTATCAAAATAATACTATATTGACCTTTTCGAGATTTTCAAATGATTTTTTGAAAAAAAACGCATTTTTTTTTAATAAAACCACGCATTCCCTTGAAATACCCCCCTCCGGAGAGTTATATTATAAATGACAGTGTTTACTATTGAAGTAACTTAAAAAAGGTTGTTTTCAGAATATGTCCGAAGTTTGTCAGATCCGTTCCGCTGCGATCAACGGAGCGAAAAAAATCATCGTCAAAGCAGGTACCAGACTGCTTATTGACCGCAATTCCATCGCCCGGCTGGTTTCCGGTATTGCCAAACTGCGCAGTGCCGGACATCAGGTATTGCTGGTTTCATCCGGCGCAGTAGGAATGGGCATGGAGATCGCCAATGTGACCCGCCGCCCCGCCGAACTCGCCAAAAAACAGGCCCTCGCCGCTCTGGGACAGACCAGATTGATGTCCATTTACTCCGAAGAGGCCGCCAAACACAATTTCAACGTCGCGCAACTCCTGCTTACCGCCGCCGATCTGCGCAGCCGCAACCGCTATTTGAATGTCAACAACTGCATCAATGCCCTCTGGGATGACGGCATTCTGCCTATCGCCAATGAAAATGACTCCGTTTCCGTAAATGAATTGAAGTTCGGCGACAACGATACCCTTGCCGGGATGCTCACCTCGGTTTCCGGTGCAGATCTGACCATTTTGCTGACCACCGTGGACGGTCTGCGCGACCGGGATGAAGCGGGCAAACTTGCCGGCAGATTCTCCATCGTGGAAAAAATCACCGACAAGATCCGCGCCCTCGCCGGAGGTACTGACGACAGCAACCTCTCCATCGGCGGAATGGATTCCAAACTGCGTGCCGCCGGACTTGCCACCGCCGCCGGGGCATACCTCTGGATAGCCGATGGCAGGGATGAGGATATTTTTGAAAAGATCCTCCGCGGCGAAGATACCGGAACACTCTTCCTCCCCGCTGCGCACCGGATATCCGGCCGCAAACGCTGGCTGGGATTTTTCAGCAAAGTTTCCGGCGCAGTGATCGTCGATGACGGTGCCGTTAAAGCCCTTACCGAAGGGGGAAAAAGTCTGCTGCCTTCCGGAATGATCGCCGTAAAGGGAGATTTCAAACGGGGCGATACCGTGGAAATACTCTCCACCGCTTTGCACGCAATCGGCAGAGGATTGATCAATTTCGATGCCAAAGATTGTCTCACCCTGTGCGGCAAACACACCGATGAAGTGATCTCCTTCATGGGAAGAGAAGCCGAAACTGAAGCCATCCACCGCGATAACCTGGTACTTATTGAATCATGAAAGTTTTTATCAAAACCTACGGCTGCCAGATGAATGAAAGAGATTCCGAAGCAGTCGGCGCACTTTTCGTACAGGCCGGTCACACGCTGTGCGACCATGAAAATGATGCCGATGTGCTGCTTTTCAACACCTGCAGTGTACGGGATGCCGCCGAAAGAAAAGCCAAAGGAAAAATCGGATTCATGCGGAAACTCAAACTCCGCAACCCCGATCTGATCATCGGCGTAATGGGCTGCATGGCACAACGGCTGGGCGATCAGCTGCTCGCGGAATTGCCCCATCTGGATTTCGTTCTGGGTACCGGGCAGATCCATAAAGCGCTGGAAACTGCCGAAAAAATCGCCGCTGAACGCAAAAAAATCGCCAATACCGATGTCGCTCCGGAAGAGATCGATATGCTGGGAGCCCATTCGGTCAACTCCCAAAGCGCACAAATCGCCATCACCCGGGGATGCAACCGTTTCTGCAGTTACTGCATCGTTCCCTATGTCCGGGGCAGAGAGGTTTCCAGAAGCAAAGAATCCATCCTTGATGAAGCCCGCTCGCTGGTCGATTCCGGTGTCCGGGAGATCCTGCTGCTCGGTCAGAATGTCGCAGCTTACGGCTTGAATGGTGACATCCGCCCGCCTGCCGAAGATCATTCGCCTTTTGCCGAATTGCTCGAAGAACTCAATGAGATCCCGGGTCTGGCACGCATCCGTTATACTTCGCCGTATGTCAGTTACTTCAACACCCGATTGATTTCGGCATTGGCAAACTGCTCAAAAGTTTGCCGCAACATCCATTTGCCGCTGCAGTCGGGTTCTGACCGCATCCTTGCCGCAATGAACCGGCAGTACACCGCTCAAAGTTACCGGGATAAGGTCGCCCAACTGCGCAGTGCCATGCCGGATCTGACCTTTTCCACTGATGTGATCGTCGGATTTCCCGGCGAAACTGAAGAGGACTTCAACCTCACCAGAGAACTGATGAATGAGGTCGGCTTTGAGCAGGCATATATATTCAAATATTCGCCGCGCCCCGGGGCAAAATCCGCCACACTGGCAGATACCGTCAGCGAAGAGGAAAAACTGCGCCGCAACAATATCCTGCTGGATGATCTGCAGCTGCGCATCGGTGCAAAACTTGCTTCGCTGACCGGCTCCACGCAGGAAATCCTCTGTGAAGGTGTAAGCGCCCGCAATCCCGCCCGCTGGACCGGACGGACCGGAACCAATTTCGTCGTTCACTTTGACCCCGATGCCAACGTCCGCCCGGGATATCTGCGGCAGGTGAAAATAACCCGCAGCGGCAATGTGTCGCTCTTTGGTGAATTAATCTAACATTATTGAGGTGGATATATGGGCTTGTATGACCGTAATTATATGTATAACCGCGAAAATCCGGAACCGGAAAGCGGCAGAAAAATGCTCATCACGCTGATCATCATCAATGTGATCGCCTTTTTCATCGCCCGCCCCGGAACGGTACTTTACGATAATCTGGCATTGAACATCGGTTCCAGAGGATTTCACGCTGAATATATCTGGCAGTTTGTCACCGCCGGATTTCTCCATTCCGGATTCGGACATATCTTTTTCAACATGTGGGGACTGTACATATTCGGTTCGCTGGTCGCCCCCCGGCTGTCCGGTAGCAAAATGCTGATCCTCTATCTCGCCGGTTCGATCTGCGGGAACGTGCTTTTTTACTGCTGCAATATGGCATCATTTTTCCCGGTGCAGCTGGTCGGAGCTTCCGGAGCAGTGTGCGCATTTATGACTGCCGGTGCGACGGTGGAACCCAATCGCCGGTTCATGATCATTTTTCTGCCTTTCACTCCGATCAAAACCACCACGCTGGTCATCGTTTACACCGCTATGGAGATCCTCTTTGAATTGACCGGCCGAAACAGTAATGTCGCGCATCTGGCGCATCTGGGCGGATTTCTTGCCGGATATCTGGTCATGCGCTGTTACTTCGGCAGACGTCTGCCATGGGATCCGCTGCGGTCGTTTTTCAACAAGCCCCGGCAAACCTCCGGCAGTCAGACACCGCCCCCGCCGGAACCCCCGAAAACGGACCACCGCACCGATGACGGCGGCAAAGTCACCCAGAGAGAACTCGATGCCCTGTTGGATAAACTGTCCACGTCCGGGATCAATTCACTGTCTGAATATGAACTTTCACGCTTGCGCAGAGCCCGCAGGCAGATGCGCGGGGAAGAATGAAACATGCTTGAAACCAAACTTTTTGACTACGACCTGCCGGAGAAATTCATTGCCCGCTATCCTGCCGCCACCCGAGACGGTTCCAGGATGATGGTGCTTGACCGCCGGACCGGAGAGTGCGAAATCCATCCATTCACCGATATTCTCAACTATCTCGCCCCCGGAGATGCGCTGATCTGCAACAATACCAAAGTGCTGCGCGGCAGAATGTTCGCCAGGAAAGAGGGTCGTCCGGACGGCGCCTTGTTTGAGATCCTCCTGCTGGAACCGGTTTCCGGAAGCAGCGATATGTGGAACTGCATGCTCAAACCCGGCAAACGGGCCAAAGATGGTACCCGGGCGGTGCTGACTGATGCCGCCGGAGTGATCGGAGATGAATACTTCACTGTGATCGGCCGCAATGCAGATGATACTTTCCGCATCCGTTTTTCCACGCCGGATATCGCCGGATTGGAAGAAAAATACGGCAGGATCCCCCTGCCCCCCTATCTCCACCGCGATGCCGAAGAAGCCGATGCCGAACGCTATCAGACCGTTTATGCTGCCGTTAAAGGCGCAGTGGCAGCTCCGACAGCCGGACTGCATTTCACCCGGGAGATCCTCGAAGCCGCCCGCCAAAAAGGGGTGAATACCGCCGAAGTGACCTTGCATGTCGGTGCCGGAACATTCAAACCGGTTTCCAGCGACTATGCCGAAACTCATGAAATGCACTATGAAGAATTCGTCATGCCGGAAAGCACCGCCGAATTGATCAACCGTACCCGGCAAAACGGCGGCAAAGTCCTCGCCATCGGCACAACTACCGTCCGGGTACTGGAAAGCTGCTGTGATGAAAACGGCATCGTTTCTGCGAAAAGCGGCAGAACCAATATTTTCCTCTATCCGCCGCGCCAGCCCAAAGGAGAAGATATGCTGCTGACCAATTTTCATCTCCCATGCAGCACGCTTCTGATGCTGGTAAGCTGTTTCGCAGACCGGGAAAAGGTGCTGGCAGCTTATGAAAAAGCTAAAGCCGAAAATATGCGCTTCTACAGTTACGGCGACTGCATGCTGCTCAAGTAAAGGATGGATTCGGATGTTTGTCAAACTGCTTTTTGAAGATTGGAGAAGTTTCTGCACCATCGCTCTGATGGTGGTTTTTTCCATCAGCATCCACGAGTATATGCACGCCCTCGTTGCGTTGAAACAGGGAGATCCCACGGCGGCAGAGCATGGGCACCTCACCTTAAATCCATTCAAACAGATGGGGTTCATCTCGCTGATAATGCTGCTGCTGATCGGCATTGCCTGGGGGCAGATCCCGGTAAATCCGGCGAATCTGCCGACCCGCAAAAGCCGATTGCTGGTGATCTATGCCGGAGTTTTTGCCAACTTGTGTCTTATTGTACTCTTTACATTCGGGTGCTGTCTGACGCTGCATCTGGCACCGGGAAATATCTTTGCCGCTGAAATGCTGCTTTACGGAGCAGTTCTCAATGTGGTGCTGTTTCTGATAAATATCCTGCCGATCCCCGGACTGGACGGCTTCAACGCCCTGCTTCAATATGTGCATTTGAAGTCGCAAAAGGCCCGGGAAACCGCCAATGTGATCTGCTTCATTCTGATGATGGTCATCTTCTTTTTCATGGACAGAATACTGATTTTTGCCCAAAATCTGGTGGGTTTATTATTGACCTTGCTGATGCGGGTGACAACATGATCGAAGTTGCAGCGGCAGTGATATATTCAGACGGCAAACTTTTGCTTGCCAGCCGTCCGGCAGACAAACCGCCGGCGGGATGGGAATTTCCCGGCGGCAAACTGGAACCCGGCGAATCAGTTGCCGATGCCGCCAAAAGAGAATTGCTGGAAGAACTCGCCCTGCCGGTGATCCCCGGTGAAGAACTTTACCTGAAAGATACCGGCAAAATACGATTGCATTTCATCCATTGTTCCACTGCAGCAGATGTTGCGCAGCCGGTACCGCGGGAAAATCAGCAGTTCGAGTGGGTGCCGCTGACCACCGTTCCCCCGCCGGGATTGCTGGAAAACGACCGGGAATTTTGGGAATTTCTGGCAAAAAAGTGGGCTGACGGATAGAATTTTGCAGGATTCTTAAAAATCTTCACCGCACAAATAAAATAAATTCGCGTTTTTTTACGTTATAAGGTCGACAAGAAAGTACAGTGACACGAATATGTTCGGGATCAAAGCATACGATGCGGCAACAGATGCAGCGCTTATACATGCGTATATCAAAGGTGATGAAAAAGCCTTTGAAACGCTCTATTACCGCTACCGCCAAATGCTTTATGCTTACTTGAACAACCTTGCCGACCGTCATTGCGCAGAAGTTGACGAGGTTTTTGCCGAAACCTGGCTGCGGGTGATCGACAAGCTGCCGGGATATCAGGATAACGGCAAATTCAGTGCATGGCTGTTCCGGATAGCCAGAAATATATTCATCGACCGGATCAGACGTCTGCACCCGGAGAGATTCGTGACGATTGACGGTGAAAAAGGTGCCGAACTGGTCGGCAGCACTGAAATTTCCCCGGATCGGGATATCGGCAGCGGAGATATCCGTTCGGCAATCGATCGGGCATTGGCTGCATTGCCGCCGGAACAAAAAGAGGTGTTTCTGCTGCGGGAAGAAGCGGAGTTATCGTTTAAGGAAATCGCTGAAATCCAACGGTGTTCATTGGGAACTGTTTTAAGCAGAATGCGTTATGCACTAAAGAATTTAAGGGCTTTTTTGCGGAATATAGATTCAGGAGGTCTATTGCAATGAAAAAGTTTTTACGTATTGAATCCACCGCGTCACATCAGGAGATCCCCGCAGAATTGGATGCGATGATCCTCGGTCATGCGGCGTTCAGAGCGCGTTCCGTCCGCCGCAAAAGGCTGACGCTCAAAATGATTATTTCTGCGACAGCAGTCGGAGCAGCGGCGGCAGTGGGGATCATGTGTCTGCCGGCAACAGTGGTTCAACCCGCCGTAACGCAGACCGCGATCCAACCGCGGCAAATCGCCAAAGCAGCAGTTCCGGAACTGCCGAAAAAAAATACCTTGCCCCAAGTAATGATCCCGGGGACGGCAAAAGCGGAAACATCGATCATCAAAAGCACTGATATGCTGGCATTGGCAGACACCAGTGCTCTGGAACAGGAGTGTTACAATTTGACCGTGATGACCGACTATTCATTTGAGGGAGACAGTTTCTCCATTTAATAGAGAACGGCAGCAGTGAACTATGAAAAAATTTTGTTGGACACTTTTATTGATGCCGGTAATGGCACTGTTTTTCACCGGATGCCAACTCGAGTTGTTTTACGGAGAGATGCAGATCCAGGATCCGGGAGAACAGATGCTTGCGGAATCGGGGATACCCGGCAGAATGACCGTTATTCCCCCGGCGGCAGATGCGCCCCGGGCGGTAAAAAAAGTCGTTCCGTTAAAGAAAAAAGCGGCAATCGCTCAACCTCAAGCGGCGAAACCGGCAGCAAAAGAAGCTCCGAAAACAGCCGTTAAGCAGCCCGGGAATGCCCTGCCCTCCGCCCCGGCGGAACCGGAAAGACCCATGCGCGGTCCGGGGATGTGGAGAGTATTTTCCGGATTGTCCCCGGAAGAACAAAAGGAGTTGCTCAAACTTCAGCGGAGCAACCCGGAGCGTTACCGGGAAGTGATGCAGAAAAAGGTCGCCGAATTTTATGAACAGGAAAAATTGCGCCGCCAGGAACTGGATCAACTGTCAGAGAAGTGCCGCAATGCAGTTCCCGGAAAAGACAAGGAGCAATTACAGCAGCTTTTGCGGCAAAAAGTGCAGGAAGATTTCCGCCGCCGCCTGCAGGATATGCGGCGCAATATCGAAGCACAGAAGCACCGGACAGCCCATTGGGAAGCCGAATTGCAGAAAAGAGAGCAAAATTGTGATGCGATCATTGATGCTATTGTGCAGAAAAAATTGACATCTCAACCGGAGAACGGGAATATTCAGGCAAAAAACGGTGAAAACGGCGAAAAAAATTGATTTTTTTTCAAAACTTCGCTTGAAAAGTTGTAAAAAAATGATATATTAGAAATGTAACAAAAAACGATGGGGCAATAGCTCAGTTGGCTAGAGCATCACACTGGCAGTGTGAGGGTCGAGAGTTCGAGTCTCTTTTGCTCCACCAGACTTCCAAAAGCCGTCAGATTTTCTGACGGCTTTTTTTACGTCTGGGCAAGCCATCCCGCGAACAGCGGGTGGATTGACAAGGCGTAAAGCGGATGCAAAGCAGCCGCAGGAAGTCTGTCACGCCGGAATGAAATGAAGGCGGACTGCGACCTTAAATTTGAGCGTCTGGGCAAGCCATCCCGCGAACAGCGGGTGGATTGACAAGGCGTAAAGCGGATGCAAAGCAGCCGCAGGAAGTCTGTCCCGCCGGAATGAAATGAAGGCGGACTGCGACCTTAAATTTGAGCGTCTGGGCAAGCCATCCCGCGAACAGCGGGTGGATTGACAAGGCGTAAAGCGGATGCAAAGCAGCCGCAGGAAGTCTGTCCAGCCGGACTTGTCCCGCCGGAATGAAATGAAGGCGGAAGCCTTGGCGAAGGCGGACTACTGCGTTATGATTTAGATATTGCAGAAAATCTGACGGCTTTTTTTACGTCTGTTAATTGGTACTGTTAATTGGTACCATTCTGTATATCTTAATGATAGACAACTTGTTACATATAAATTATTCTCCTTGTGAATTTTTGCTTGATAAATTGGATTACGGATGATGTATTACTTCTTGCAGCGTTGATGTAAAAAACAAAGAGGGAAGAACTTTTATGTTTCGAGCAACGGCAAAAGAGAATAATTTAATTGTAAATTTATAATGGACAGCTCTTTATATGGGATGGCACCAAATCCCTGCCCCCCTCCCTTTTTTAAACAACTGCTCCTCTGCCGTTTTATAAAAAAATCACTTTTTCTGCAAAAAAAATACTTGACTTTTCAATTTCAAGAGAATATATTATCTAAAAATAAGTTGAACATATTGAACATATACGAGTATTTTTATGAAATTTATCGACGGATTCAACGGCAGCACAACTCTCGCAGACGGCGTCGCAGAGAGCATTCTGCAATATGTAAAAAACAAACACCTCGCCCCAGGCGACCTTCTACCCAAAGAAGAAGAAATCGCTTCTCAACTCAATGTCAGCCGCCATATCGTGCGCGAAGGAATTTCCGGCTTGAAAACTCTCGGTGTCATCGAATCCCGCAAGCGCAAAGGCATGTTTCTGCGCCACAAATTCAATGCTTTTGAAAGTGTCAGCAAACTCGCAAAAGCAGGACTTTTCTCCAAAGAAGAATACCGGCAATTTATGCAAATCCGTGTCATAATGGAACTCGGCATGGCTAAATTCATCTGGCAAAACCGCACCCCCGAAAAAATCGCTGAACTCCGCGCAATAGCTGAAAAAAAAGAAATCCTCTCCATTCAGGATGAAATTGATTTTCATTCAAAACTTTTCAGCATGAGCGGCAATGACATTGCAAACCAATTTCAAAATATTCTGAATTCCGCTTTTGCCCCCAATCCGCACCCGTCCGGCAAGTGGCGCGACGACATCCCGACTCATCTTAAAATCTGTGAGGTTCTCGAAAACTGCTCCTGCCAGGAATTTACCAACATCATGGAAAAACATTTTATAATTTATCTGTAACATATAACATAAAGGACTGAACTATGGCAAAAAAAGTTATCTCTGCAACCGTAACTCCGCTCAAAGCAATCTCACCGACGATGTGAAAAAACGCATTGAAGACTGCCTTGCAAAATACCGTACAGAACTTAATTAAAACACCCATAACGGAGAATATAATGAAAATCAATCTGTTATTTGCAATTGTTATCCTTTTATGTTTTACTGCTGCAGGAGAATCAAAAATGGTATATAATCTTGGAAATAAACGGGAACTTTTCATTGACAACTTTTTCATAAAATCTCTTGAGGGAGATGTCCGTCAGCAAATTCATAAACTTATTCCTGAAGAAATTGTATTAACTACTGACGAAAAGCATGAAGACAGTAATAATACAAGTTATGTATCAATTGTTTTTGACGGCAGGCGTTATTTGTTTTATTATCGCGCTCATGCTCGTTTGGAAACAGCAGCAACCCCCGGCAATAACCGTTATGTGCTGTGCGTTGCAGAAACTACTGACGGTATAAATTTCAAACGCTGTCAGGTGAATCTTTCAAAAGAAGGCTATAATGTTGTTCTTGACAACTCAATGACTGACCATCTGATGAAAGACGGTGCGACAAATGTCATACCCGGTGTAACAACCGCTTTTTATGACACAAATCCCGCCTGTCCCGTTGATGAAAAATACAAACTTATTGCCACCAATGAAAAAGCCGGACAATATGCAATGTATCTTTTTGTTTCTGCTGACGGTTTCAAATTCAAACAGAAAACAGGCAGATTCAATCTTGCTCCGGACAGCGGCTATGACTCTGCAAATCAGGCATTTTTTGACCACAGTATCGGTAAATACCGTCTGTATCACCGTGGTTTCCGCAATGACGGTCCGACATGGAAACGGACAATCATGTGCCATGTTACCGAAGATTTTATAAATTTCACTCCGATAGGCAAACTTGAATTCAATGAAAAATTTGATAAACTTTTTGCCGAAGGACAGGAACTTTATACAAACGGAATCCGTCCTTATTTCAGAGCTCCGCATATCCTGCTCGGCTTTCCCATGCGTTATTATGACGGCTCCATGAAACCGGGGATGCACCTGCCGTCGCCATACAACGAAGGAACTGCGCACAAAGACCCTGAATCTGAATGGAATTGCCGCATATTCTCCCGTCCGAATCTGAAATCAAGATTACATAATGTCAAAAAAATGATGCGTTATGCTCTTGCATCCACAGACAGTGTTATAATTGCCTCCCGTGACGGTAAAAAATTCAAAGGCTGGGGCGAAAGTCTGCTCACTCCGCCTCCGCAGGATGATTCATGGGTATATGGCTCAGGTCAAGTTTGTATCGGAATGATTCCTACCCGAAATAAATTCGGACACGGCGCACCTGATGAACTATCTTTTTATGCGCAGGAAGGCAACTGGGGAGATAGCTGTACCCGCATACGCCGCTACCGCATACGCATGGACGGATTTGTTTCACTGAATTTCGGTATTGAAGGAGGTACTTACACTTCTCCGTTTTTCAAATTCAAAGGAGGACGGTTGAGTCTCAATATTTCAACAGGAGCTTTCGGCGGATTTATTGCTGAATTGCGTGATAAAAACGGCAACCCGATTCCGGGATACACTTTTGAAGACAGTCTGCCTGAAATCGGCGATGATATTGCCATGATTGCCCGCTGGAAAACTTACGGTCCGGATGTCCGCAAACTTGAGGGCAAAACAGTTCAGCTCGCAATCAAGGCCCGCAATGCAGACATTTACAGTATCGCATTTCTCTCCTACGAACCCGATCCCGAGCTTCCGTCATATTTTGAGCTTACCGGAAAAAATTCCCCAAAAACGGAGTAACCGGAGAATAATACTTAAAACACCTGCATTATGCTCCAGAGTATCAGGCGGTCAACTTGAAAAAAGTTGGTTTTATGCTATATTACGCTTGGAGCGTAATGGAGGTATTACCGATTATGAGTGCAAAAAAACAACCGATTTGTTATATCGTTGCCGGACCGAATGGTGCCGGTAAGACGACTTTTGCACTTCAATATCTCCCCAAGATCGTATCGTGCAACAACTTTATCAATGCCGATGAGATCGCCAAAGGCGTGTCCCCGTTGAACTTTGAAGCCGGTCTGTTGCAGGCAAGCAAGATTTTTTTGCAATCTCTGAACCGGAAAATTGAGAACAAAGAAACTTTTGCCTTTGAAACAACTCTTTCCGGGCGGTCATATTTGACGCAGATACCGCAATGGCAGCAAGATGGCTGGAAAGTTGTTTTGATCTATCTCTATATCCCCAGTGCTGAATTTTCAGCGTTCCGGGTGCAACAGAGATTTGAACAGGGCGGTCATAATGTTCCAGCGGAGACAATCGTCCGCCGCTATCCCAGAAGTATCAAAAACTTATTCTTGTACTCTGAAGTATGCGACCGGACGTTCTGTTTCAACAACGAACAAGGAATGGTGGCTTCCGTGTTTGAAAGAACCAAAGGACAGCCTGTTGAAATCATTGACAAAGTTACTTACTCAAGAATCATGGAGGTAGTCAACAATGAGTGAAGATATGCAAAAAATCATCGCCTGTATGCAGGAAGCCGTTGATGCCGAAATGGAACGCAAAGCCAAACTCGGTTACAAAGCTGTCATCGCAGACAAAAACGGCAGACCAAAAATCGTTTCTGCCAAATATCTTGTCCGCAAGCGCCGTGCCCAGAAAAAAGCCGAAGCGGCTGTTGTCTGATTGGCTCTCCGTCAGTATGGGGTAACAAATCGTTACCCCTTTTGTGGTTATCTTCTGCAACCAACTTAAATGAGTATGCCGACACCTTCCGCCGCCTGTTTCCGACAAAGGCAGGTAAAAGTAAATAAAAAAGTTTTTCTGCTTTTCTTGAAGTGGGTTGGGGGCGCCACATCATCTCCCCATATCAGGAACAAAGCCTATTCAAAAAACTGCGGATTTATTTCCAGTTTCGGATTGGGCTTTCTGCCCTTTTTACCCTCGTTAGACTCCTGCGGAAGATACCGGCAGTAGTTGCGTTCAATGAGAACTTGCAACGCAACTTCTGCTTCGCTTTTGAGCAACCCGATACTGTTCTCCAACTCCCGGATGGAAACCGGACGGGGGCGGTCAGACAGATTTCTGTGCCAGTAAGAGATTATCTTCCGAGCGTTATCCGGAATATTGGTCTGCCGCATAGCATCATTGCAGCGTTTGGCACTTGCCATAAAATAGTGCATCAGCTTAACCGCGTTATCCATATTTTTTATGGAAATGTTTTTACTCCTCTCAACGACCGCCAATAACAATGCCAGGCGCAATAACGATGTGGGATAACGGATGGCAAAATCCTGCATATCGGCATATTTTCCACCGGGAGAGCTTTCGGCTTCGACCTCGTGATAAAAATCACGCCACACATTCAGAGCATCTTTGTCCAAAGTATAATAGAATGCATCATCTGAATCATAAGCTCTATCCAGCAGGTCATAAATCAAAGCATTATACTTTTCATCGACCTCAAATGGGATTTCGTAATCATCGTCCGCCCGGAGCAGATTGCCATTTTCATCACGTTTGCCGACCCAGCTTTCAGGATAACAAAAGAGACATCGTGAAGCCAGTCCGCTGTCAAAAAACGATACGGAAGTTCCGATTTTTTTGAGGAAGTCTGTCTGCAGCATCAGTAACATTCCGATACAGGGGCGGTCGATATGATCATCGCCGGTGCCGACCCGCCGTCTGATCAAAGGCTGTTCACCATCGTAGGGGCGAAGCAAAAACTCTTCCCGACCCTCTCCGGAATTGCTGTAAACGTTGCCCAGGAGCATCTTGACCACCAGTCGGGCATCATCGCTGAATATCCCGGCAGTTCCTCCGGTTTCGTTCATCAACTTAAATAACGCCTCCGGAGTGGCATCATCGGCAAGAAACCACGGGTTGCGGGGCATTTCGCCGATTTCATGTTCAAGCATTGCCAATTCGTCCGCGAATTCCTTACGCTTATTTCCTTTCAAGCCCGGTTTACTCAATGCGGTTTCCAAGTTCTGCATCAAAGCAAGATTACGGCGGTATGCTTTGATTTTTTGTTTGTATGCCGGGTCTTTTTTCTTCATCCAACTGTAAAACGGCAAAAGTGCCGGTCGGAAGGTGACAGATTTGCGTTCACCACGGGCGGCAAAGACGATCGCATATAAATTAGCCCGTCCGATAAAGCCGCGTTTACGCTGAAAATAGACATTGCGTCCGATTGCCATTCCCACAGCGGCAAGAACAGCCGTGGCAGACATTGCTGCCGGGACTTTGCGGGAAAGGGAAATTCCTTCAGCCATATCCCGGAGAACTGGCGGTAATGCTTCCACAGGAAACAGCGGAGGATCATTCAATTCAAGGGTATCTTTTATCGGCTGCCACTCCTGATATTTGGTCTCTTCCGGAATGGCACTTTCAATGGTTTTGATCGTATCATCAATATTCATTTTGTGGTAAAATCCTTTAATTTTGCTTGTCGCGGCGAAATGAAATGAAGCCGGACTTGTCGCGGCGAAATGAAGCCGGGCCGAAGCGTTTCAACGTAATTTTGTCGATTTTGTCGGAACATTTTAATACATTTATCCGTTTTTTTATTTTTTGCGGTGTACAGAACATCGACTGATTTTTCTGCAGCGGTACGATGCTGCCTCCAACTTCAATCTGTCATGCAAATAAATTGCATGACTTCGTTTCCGGCAGGAGGTGTCGGCTTGCGCCGACTTTACCGCCTGCGGCGGATGTTTCGCCGCTTACGGCGGCGCCCAGCGTTCCGCCGCTGGATCACGTCCGGGGTCGCCCCGGTGCGAGATTTTTTTTATTTTTTTACTCCGGGATCAAGATAAAGCAATCTCTGCCTGACTTTGTTGCTGCTGCGGATCGCTCCCGGCGTTCGTGAACTGCGGCTTTCATTTTTGCACGCACCGTCACAGCCGAGAAGTTCCAGATTGTTGCGAAAGAGTGTATTTTCCACTTTACTTGTCCACTCTTGGGCATTGGCACAATTTACTGCAAGCAGACAATGAATGGATTTGTTTCCGGAAAATGTCAACGCCGCAATCGGCAGACCTTTATCCAGCATTGCCATATAAAAGGCGTATTGCTGAAGCAAAGGTCTGTCATCAAATTCCAGTACCGCATAGCGGAAAAGAGCCACACACGCATCGGAAACAAAACTTGGAACATTGTTTGCTTTCATCACCGGTTTCCCGGTCAGCGGATTCGGGCGGAAAAATTCTGCCACGCACGGATGGGCCAGATGATCTTTGACGGACTTTATGCACCGTTGCTGTTCGGCGGCATTGGCAAGGGGAGTTCCGACAAAGAGCATATCATCCGGATCATACAAAGACTCCAATACCATGGCGAACTCATTTTCACCGGTAATACGGTATGGTGAACGTTCAAAAAGTTCATATTCCAAATCGTATTCCGAATAGTTGCTGTATGGCTGGATGATGCTTGCAAAGGCTTTTTCACCATCAAATTCAGGCACTTGCCGTTGAGGAAGTTGAATTTGCGGGATAAAAGTCTTTCGCCCTGAACGTGAAAGTTCCGGTAACACGCCATGGTCAAGTTTGACATAGTGACAGAGAGTACCGATGGAGTAATTCCCCTTAAGATTCTGCCATGCTCTGCGGATTTGGTACTTATCCTGATATTTCGGAGTCAGACTCCAACTTTCAAAGATTTCATACGGGACACCGCAATTTTTCAAAGCAATACAGATAATACGCCAATCGGCAGTATTATCGGCACGGTGTTTGCCGATCAACGGTAATAAAAGCATTGCATTCTGACAATCATCGTTGTACATAAAAAATAACCTCCTTTCTATAAAAGGAGATTATTGTCAATATGTTTTCCGGCATTTTTCACCCGCTGTACGGCAAGTAAAAAAAACGGAAAATACCGTCGACATAATCGACAAAATAACCAGTCTTGGTCATTGCAAAGACTGGTTATTGGGAAAATATGATATTTTTGCAGTTTTCTGATTGCAAATTTGCCTTTCAATGGTATATTACCAACAGGATGTTGATCGCAGAAAAAATTTTTCAGCAGACAGGAGAAAAACACGCTATGAGAAAGAATTTCGGAAGCCAAACCTGGCTCTATCCCATGCCGGTATTGATCATCGGGACCTACGATGAATCTGCATTGCCCAATGTCATGAATGCCGCCTGGGGCGGGATCTATGACACCGGTAAAATTGCCGTCTGCATCGACCCGGCACACAAAACTGCCCAAAATATGCTCAAAACCGGTTCATTCACCGTCAGTATCGGCGATGCGGCAAACCTCGTTGCCTGCGACTATGTGGGGATCGTTTCCGGTAATAATGAACCGGATAAAGTTGCCAAAGCCGGATTTACTCCGGTAAAATCTGAATTTGTTAATGCCCCGTATTTTGCCGAACTTCCGATGGTTCTGGAGTGCAAACTGCTCTCTTTTGACGAAAAAACCGGCTCTACCACCGGCGAAATCATCAATATCAACGCCGATGAAAGCATCCTCGATGAAAACGGGAAAATTTCTCTGGCAAAATTCACGCCGATCTGCTATGATCCGGTTTCACACAACTACATTGCCATGGGAACTGCCGTCGGCAAGGCTTTCTCCGATGGGAAACAGTTGATCAAACAATAGAGAATATCTGACAGAGATCAAAACGGGAAAACGGACTTTTCCACGTTTTCCAGTAAATTATATGCCATCATGTGCCAGCTGATGAATCCGGGTTTCAGCACCGGTTCACCGTTTTCGGCGTTGTAGTATTCGTGCATACAGCCATTGCTGGCAATATCAGAAGCCAGAAGTTTGAGCAATCTGCCAGTTAAATCCAACGCTTCATCTTTCATCCCCGCACGATTCAGGGCGTAAACCAGCAGCACATTTGGCAAACTCCACACCGGCCCCTGCCAATTGGAGGGATTTGCTCCGGGGGCATTGTTGTACATCGGTTCGCGCTTGCTCAACGAGCGGATGCCCCACGGAGTCATAAATTCCTTTTCATCAGCAAAAATCTGCCACACCTGCCGGATCATTTCCGGTTCTGCCGCCTGTGCCCACAAGGGGAAAACTCCGGCACAGCTCCGATAATTGATCCGGTTGACCCAGTTGACCAGTTGTTTATGGACGACCGGGGTTTTCGGGCGGTGGAGATCGTAGAAAAATCCATCACGTTCATCACGGTGACAGCGGCAGAGTTTTTCTCTGATCCCGGCGGCTTTCTGACGGAAACTGCTGCCGTCGATGCCGTGCATTTCCGCCAGTTCAGCGCAGGCAAGATACTCCCGGTAGTGGAAACTCATCAAATCCGCTCCGCAAGTTTCTCCGGGATTGCGGCCGTAAACCGCCGGATTATTGTCGATGCCCGGCATGGTCTGCCAACAGAAAAAACCTTGCGCATCGGCAGTTTCCGTTTCGTAATACTCCATGGTCCGCAGAATCTTTGCCACCCGTTCCGCCGTAGCGATCTCGCCGCAGCCGAACCGCCGGATGCACAACTGCAGGAACTGCGCCCGCAACGGGTACGGATGCGCCGAATAACTCAAATCCCCGCCCGGAGATGACATCTTGACCGGACGGTTGTTTTGAAGCGGGGTGTCGATCAGATTCAATGCAGTACCGATGACGAAATCCTTTGCCGCTTCCGGCGCACCGGAGGCGATAAAAAATCCGTCCCAATCCCACAAACTGTCATAGACACTGCCGGGAACCAGATAAGGATGGATAAGTTTTCCCCGGGGTGTACGGGAAATCATCTGCCAGTTGTTATCCAGATAGGTGTTAACGATCGCCGCAGCTTCACTTGCCGAAGTGATCCTGCGGGTGATCTTACCCCGGGGTGCAACTCCGGCTTTTTCAGCGTAACCGGGAAGATCGTAGTTTGCTTCAAATCCCATAAGTTCCTCTAACGTATCAAGTTGAATCAGTAAAGTTTGAAAATGGCAAAATCCCGGTGTTTGAGGAAAAATTCAAATCCGTCCGCCGTCAGATTCATCACCGGATGACCGGTAAGTGCCTCAACCTTGCTGAAGCCTTTGGGGAAACGGACTTTGCGGATGCCGTCGCCTTTGGCGGCACCGATCCCCAGCAGACCGCTGCCGAAGTAAAAGAGGTCGTCGCTTTCCAAAACCGGTTCGATCCCCGCTTCTCTGGCAAAGTTGCGGAAAAGCTGCGGAGTAATACAGCCGGGCTGTCCGATAAATACTTCAGTAAAATCTTTATAACGGCGTACTGCCATACCCGGGATATCGGTATTCATATACTTTGCCAACACCGTAACATCCTTATCATTCACCATCCAGCGGCGCGGGAAAACATAGGGCACCACGGTGGATTCCTGCATAAAAAATCCTTTGACTCCCCGCATCAGCGGATCATCACAATTTCCGGCGACCAGCGGCATGGGCAGATTCAACTGCTGATAAATTTCACCGTAATGACGGTCGGTTTCCAGCGGTTTCCCCTGATAATCGGGCATGGCGGCAAGTTTGAAGTTGATCGCCCTGCCGATCTGCTCAAGATCTTTACAGACGAGGAAAGAGGGTGCGCCCTGCCAGACGATGACCCGTTTGGAGTTACCGAAACGGCGGCGGATCTCTTTGATTTCATCCACGGTCAGAGTCGATGCATCGGAGAAAAACAACACTCCCGGCGCTTCAAAATCCTTATTCAGCGCATCTTTGGCAAGGAAGTAGTTGTACTTGACCCCGGCGTGCTGGATAGCCATGTTAGGCGTATATTTGATGCTGAAAAAACTCGGTATCCACCCCGGATGCACGTTGGAATACAAGTTGGAATCCTCATCGACCATCAGCGCCACCGCCTCCCGTCCTGCCGGTACTGTCCGGGCGTGGGAAACGATCCGGTACATATCTTTCAGAGCATCGACCGCCTTATCGGTCCGCACCCAGTGGGGCTGCAGATTGTAGTAATGGAATCCGCCGCCCAGAGCGACCGACTGCATTGCCAGACGGCGCAGGGAAATGCGGAAACTGTTTTCATCATGCAGTGCATTGTAGTTGGCACTGGTATAGTGTCCGAAGTACAGCGGACCGATTTCCGGGTTGCGAACATCCAGTTCCATAATGCCCAGTTTGTTATGCAGTGCCAGCGAACCGGTGAATTGATACATGCCAAGCGGACGGTCGGCATGGTCACGGTCACGCCCGTAACTGGGGATGTAGATGTAAAAATCCGCCCCGTCATCAATGCTTTTGCCGAAGTGCAGTCCGGTGTGTCCCCAACTGCCGCCGATACCGTAAGCGCAGTCATAACTGCCGATCAGCAGCCGGGGGACAGCTTTTTTAGCCGCATTGCGGATGGCGATTTTGAACTTCCGGTCAAGACCGCCGTAAAATTCCTTGTAATCAGCGTACTTTTGCGTATCCGGGAAATCGGTGTAATAGCGGGCCTTATCAACCCACAATTCCGGAGCGACCGGCTGGGTGACTTTATCAAAGGTGATACTCTTATCCCCCCATGCCTGCTGTAAATTTTCATCAGTCTGATACTTTTTCACCAGTTCCCTGCGGAATGCCGCCATAACCAGCGGGCTCATATCCGGAGTAGTGTGGATATTGGGCAGACGGAACTGGGCATCGTCACCGCCCAGCAGATAAACTCCGGCGACCAGTTTGGATTCGGGGTACTTCTCAAATTCAGTCAGCACCCGCCGGATCTCACTGCTGATATGGTCGGTATACTTCTGTGAAGCCATGGACGGATAACGGTCAAAATTACCTTTGGGAAGCACTTTTGCCGCCCCTTTACCCAAAGGATAGTAAGGATATCCGAATATAAAGCTGTCGCCATTTTTATCTTTCATCAGCTGATCATCATTTTCGTTGATGAATTTCCGGGATGGGAAAACGTAGAGCGCCAGCATGATATATCCGTAGGGGTTCTGTTTGGCGTGCTTGCGGATAACTTCGCGCCAGCCGGTGAAATCCAGCGAACCATCCGGCAGGATCGCTGTGGGATAGTGGTTGTCGCCCTTTTGTCCCATCGCGACCCAAACAGTGGAAAACTGCCAGCCGAGTTTGCCGAATTCCGCAGTCCATCTTTCCGGAGAGGAGATTTTATAGGGGGTATTGTGCATAAAAAACGGCATCACGGGTTTGCCGTTGATGTAGAGATTGACTCTTTCACCCTCGCGTTTGAGTTTGGCAACCGGGCGCTGGCGTGAAGCGATGATCTTATCCAGTTCGGCGTCGGTCATCGTCCGGGTTTCCAAGGTTCTGGTTCCCCGGGCGGCAGGCTGTCGGCGCCACGGTTTACCGGTGGGATCGATTTTGAAAAATGCGGCATTTTCCACCTTGATAACGGCTGGATTATAACGGAAATTCCAACCGAACCGGAAATAAGTACAGCCTTCCGGAACCTGCCAGTAGTTGAAGTAGTCGATTTTGGCACCGGTACCGGAAACGGCGATAAATTCGTGGAGCTTGAATGGCGTGTACCCTTTGATATTGCTGGAATCAAAATTAAGGCGCCGGATAAGTTTATCTGCCGCATTGTAAAAAGCGACCGTCGCCCTGCCCTGCGAACTGAAATCCCACTGCTTTTTGGTGAAACTCAACTCGCCCCGGATGTAATCCCCCGGAGCGACGGTTACTTTGGGTCCTTCGATCAGACGGTCGGTAAAAAATCCGCCGTTATAGGTGAAAATACCATCTCCAAATAGAGTAATCTCCCTGTCCCCGCTCCATTGTGCGGGATCAAGGAGATATGCTTTATCCGCAATGCGGACAGGTTCTTTAATTACCGGGACGGGCTTTTTTTTTTCGGCGGGGAAAGGTTTCAGGTCGGCAGGAGCATCCACCGTGACCTTGAATTCATCGATCATCCCCTGAAACGGCAGATAACTGTCCATGGCGCCGACTTCCACGGAGTCGATGAACTGCAAGGAGCCGGGAACGCTTTTTTTCGCCGCCGGATTGCCGTTGACATACATCATTTTTTCATCTTTGTTCCAGACGAAATTGAGGCGCACCCACTCTTTGGCACGCCAGTTCTTGACGGTATGGTACAAATACGCCTTTTTGCCGCCCTCAAGTTCATACTGGCAGACCAGAGTTTGATGGTTGATGATGAATACCGTCAGCACCCGTTTGGTCTTTTTGTAGCCGAAAAAGCGGAAAATATAGTTGTGCGGCACTTTGCCCGGCTGGGTATTTTCGTTGAAGTAAGGCTTGACCCACAACTCCACACACCCTTTATCCACGGGGAAGTTTTTGATATTGGTAAAGCGCAGCGATCTCTGGACTTTGCCTCCGGCTTCGGGGAAATCCGGCAGACTTTTACTAGCGGAGATCATGGCTTTGCCGACTTTGCCCTCAACCTGCACGGAATCTTTGAAAACGGTGAAAGACTTCAGACTCTTTCCCTGATTTTTCAGCGTGAAGTCGCCGGGTGTATTGAAGTCCAGCAATGCCACCGGTTCAGCGGCGAAAAGTGCCGCCGCTGAAACTGCATATCCTAAAAGTGCAAACTTTTTCATTTTCCACCTTCATCATTCATATTTTCCACCAGCCCAATATTTGGCGGCGACACCGTAACTGCCGGTGGAAGTGGGGGATTTTTCGGCTTCGCATGAAGTCAGGTTCAGATAAGCATTAGTAACATCTGCCTGTTTTGCTTCCACATGTCCATCACCGAAAAGGATATTGACATGACCGTTGTGCCGGGAGTGTGCCTGTCCGGAATCCGAACTTGAGCCGCCTCCGTCAGTTGTTTTATAGGGGAACACCTGATTGCAGCCGACCTGCCGGACAGGTACTCCGCTCTGGGTAGTGTAAGAATCCATCAGGATATACACCATACTGGCAAAACGGATTTTAGAACGTTTGGTCGAACCGAATTCACCGCCGGAGCCACGCCACAACTGTCCAATCCATTTACCATTGTAACCGTAATGAGAACGGGTAGTTGGAGCACTGCCTTTGTACGGCAGATAATCCGGCATATGAGGCATCGTCGGACAGACGAAGTTCTGGGCATCGAGTACTCCGACACTGAAAAGAGCGTAGTACCAGGTTTTATTCACTCCGGAACCGTTATTGAAATCAAATCCCCGGTTAATCGTGTGGAAACAGGGATAATAGGAATCATTTGCATCGGTATAAACGTCAAACGCCGTACCGAATTGCTTGAGGTTGTTGATACAGCTGGCACTTCTGCCGCGTTCCCGGGCAGAATTGAGCGCGGGCAGCAATATCGCCGCCAATATCGCTATGATCGCAATGACTACCAGCAATTCTATTAAAGTGAATGCGCTCTTGGGAAGAGGGGAAAAACTTCTTTTCACGGGAAAAGAGGTTTTTCCCCTCTCCCCAAACCCCACTTCCCTTTTCAAGAAAAGCGGTACTCTTTGAGATATATATTGTCCGAGCCCCAGCGAAGCGACTCGTCGCGGCGTAGTGAAACGAAGACGGAAGGGCGAGTTTTTCCGCAACCCGCCGCGCGGGCGAGAAAAAAAGTTTTCCCTTTCCCCCGCGCCCCCTTTCTCTTTCAAAAAAAGCGGTACTCTTTGGGATATATCATTCCCCGCCGTGCGGAAAAATTTTTGCGCGAAAAAATGCAATGATGACAGAGTACTGCTTACGAGCAATTCGATCAGCGTACAGGTCATTGATTTGCAAAGAGGCTGTTTTTTCATAATTGTTCTTCCTTTTTTTGGGGTTGGTCACTCACATTTTCAAGGCAACATACAATAAAAATTCTCTATTTTTCTCCTTTACTTTGAATTGTTGTCCGCAACCGGTTTGTTTTTGAAAAAATTATCCGCATAATTAATGATTTTCAATTTATTTTTCTGCCACAGGATCTGATACATATCCGGCAGATCCGTATAGC
>SUWL01000025.1 GCA_015061495.1 Lentisphaerota bacterium | reverse complement strand
AAATTGTTTTAACCGAAGTAATTCGATTCAAAGCATTTTGATTTAAGACTTAATCTTATAAGATTGTCTCAAGAAATTTTAAGGTTTACATCGCACTATTCAATTTTCAATCAGCTTGCCCCGTTTCGGAGCAACAGTTTCTTAATATACCACCGTTTTTTATTTTTGCAAGTCGTTTTTGAAAAATTTTTGGATTTTTCTTTTCAACCGCTTCAGCAGTTTATCAAGCAACCATTCGTTGCACTCAACACGCAACGGATTCTTAATATATCACTGTTTTTTATTTTTTCAAGCTCAAAATCGAACTTTTTTTCGATTTTTTCCTGAACCAGTTTTATCAAGCATCCCGTTAACCTGTCATCAGGCGCAACAGAATCATAATATATCATCGTTTTTTATTTTTGCAAGCAGCTTTTTGAAAATTTTTCACTTTTTCAATCAGCGACCAGCTGATGACCGTTTCAAACAACTCTGTTGATGCCGCTTTCCGGCGCAACGGAGACATAATATAACATCGTTTGGAAATTTTGCAAGCTGTATTTGCTGATTTTTTCGCTTTTTTAGCAGGGTGGCGATTGTAAAAGTAAACGCACGCTAATTTTGAGAGCAGTGTGCATTTACTATGACAAACAGTAATTGTGCATTTAGTCTGACAAATTGAAATATTGGTTATAGATGTGCTATCATAAAAGTCATGGGTATTCCCCCTCCCGGGAGGGGGTGCGTTTACTATGACAAATTTTTTATCAAATTAAAAACTCACTACCACTGGAAATATTTAGTGTTATAGTGTATGTTAAATGCAGTATGGATACTCGTATCAAGGAATAATCAGGTACAATGACGGGTAGAGCCGGGAGCAAATCCCGGCATGCCTCTGCCCTGAATTGTCCTATGCCTCATATCACGGGGTGTGAGGCATAGCCCCACAAATATACAGCGTGCGTTTAGTATGTCCGAAAAACAACGCTTGCGTAACGCTGCAGGGGCGTATTGTCTTTTTGGGTAATAGTAAACGCACACTGTATGCTCAAGACCAAATCCAAATAGTCGAAAGAAAACTGTCAAATTCGCTGTTTGTCAGACTAAACGCACGATTTTCTACCCTCAACGTGCGTTTACTATTACAAACGTGCGTTTATTTTGTCAATTTACGCTTTTTTAGCAGGGAATGCCAGGGCTGCGGGATCTTCAGCAACCGCTTTGGCGTCAAGTTTGATTTTGAAAAAGTTTTTACAGAGGAATTACCGATTCCCCATCCCATGAAATTAATATAACACAAAAAAATATTATTTTTCAAACAAATTATCAAACAAAAAATATTATTTTTCATGTTCCAGAGGCGGGAAAACTCCAGTATCTGCTGAATTTACGCGCGCGTACATATATATAATATCTATATACGTTCAGCCGTTTCCCAAAAGAATGATTATAAATATCAAATTATTCAAAAAAAATGTTCCTTTTGTCTATTATCTGATTGATATTTGCCGAAATGTGGTGTATATTCTCTTAAAATACATATACACTCCACAGAAAGTCACGATTATGGGAATAAGAATAGCCGGTACCGGACGCTGCATTCCGGAAAAGATATTGACCAACGACGACCTTGAAAAGATGGTCGATACCTCCGATGAATGGATCGTCACCCGCACCGGGATCAAAGAACGGCATATTGCTGAAGCTGATCAGACAACTTCCGATCTTGCCGCTGAAGCAGCAAAAAAAGCATTGGAAAACGCCGGTATCACCGCGGATATGCTCGATTTGATCATCGTTTCCACGATCACACCTGACCATATTTTTCCCTGTACAGCAGCATTGGTTCAGCGGAAAATCGGTGCCGGCAAGTGCCCCTGCTTTGATACTTCGGCGGCATGCTCCGGTTTGCTCTATGCATTCAACGTGGCTTACGGCATGATGTCCTCGCCGCTTGCTTACAAGCGGGTGCTGGTCATCGGTGCAGAAAAAATGACGTCACTGGTGGACTGGACCGACCGTTCCACCTGTGTGCTTTTCGGAGATGGAGCTGCAGCATTCATTCTGGAAAATGACGGCAATCCGGAAACTCCGGACTTTTATGTTGCCGGAGAAGTTGCCGCCGACGGCAATGCGGCGGATATCCTGATTGTCCCTGCCAGCGGCAGTGCCCATCCGGCTTCGCTGACTACGGTCGCCGAAAAAATGCATTACATCAAAATGGGCGGTCCAAAAACCTTCCAGCTGGCGGTGCTTTCCATGGTCAGCGCCTGCCGCAATGTGTTGGAAAAGGCCGGGCTGACCCCGGATGATGTCGTTTGGGCAATCCCCCATCAAGCCAACCGCCGGATCATTGATGCGGTTGCCAACAAGTTGGGCATTCCGGAAAAAGTTTATCTCAATGTTGACCGCTACGGCAATACTTCCAGTGCTTCGATCGGAATCTGTCTGGATGAACTGCACCGCGCCGGCAAAATCAAACGCGGTGATCTGATTCTGGCAGCAAGTTTCGGCGCCGGATTGACCTGGGCGGCAATGCTCATCCGCTGGTAATGCTTCATGGCGGAAAAGATCAAAGTTTACACCCCGAGAGAAGAAAAACTCAATGCCGCAACTCACATTGCCGGGATAATTTTCGGTGTATGGGCGGTATTTCCGCTTTTTAAACTGGCATGTCGCGGGGGCAGTTTGCCTTTTACGATCGGGATCATTTTTTACTGGCTCGCATTTCTGGCGATGTTCGGAGCATCATCCTTTTATCACCTCTGCCGCTCCGCGTGGAGCAAGGTGCTTGCCCGTAAATTTGACCACTCGGCAATCTATCTGCTGATAACCGGCACTTACGCGCCACTGATAACCGGAGCGGTAAAAACTACTGCCGGTTATGTCGTTCTGATAACCTTATGCATTCTGACCTTACTGGGGATATTCGGCAAAATTTTCTTTGCCAACAAATTTCACCTGCTGGAAGTAGTGATCTACGTCGCCATGGGCTGGGCATGTGTATTCATTGCCAAAGATTTGCTTGCTTCCATGACCGGCAATGGTCTGCGGCTGCTGCTTTACGGCGGCATCGCTTATACCGGCGGAGTGGTATTCTATGTTATCCGCAAAGAATTTTTCCATGCATTGTGGCATGTTTTCGTGCTGCTTGGAGCAATTTTTCAATTTTTTTCCATTTTAACCATCGCTTGAAATTGCATTTTTTTGTTGCAGATGTTATATTAATCTGCAAATAACGGACAGGGGAGCCGGAAGTGCCGGCTGAGAGAAAGCAGTATTGTGCTTTGACCCTTTTGAACCTGACGCTGATAATGCAGCCGTAGGAAGTGCCGTCGCCGGGAATGAAACAATTGAGATTTTCCGACGGAAACTCCTCCTTTTTTTTGGTTCAACTCTTGTTCACAAAGGAGGTTAAAAATGTCAACACAACTGCTCGCCGCCCGTCAGGGCATCATCACTCCGGAAATGTACAAGGTTGCAGAGAGCGAATTTCTCACTCCGGAATTCATCCGCGCCCAAGTCGCCGCCGGCAAAATCGTCATCCCGGGAAATATCAACCACCGCAACCTGATCCCCTGCGGCATCGGCAGAACTCTCCGCACTAAAATCAATGCCAATATCGGCAACAGCGCCCTTACTTCAGATTGTTCCGGCGAACTCGCCAAACTTGCCGTCGCCTGCAAATACGGTGCCGATACCGTGATGGATTTAAGTACCGGCGGCAATATCACCGTCATCCGGCGGGCGATCATCGAAAAATCCACTATCCCGCTGGGAACTGTTCCGGTTTATGAGATCGTCGCCCGTGCCGGAGCCGCCAATATCGGCGGGGATATCCTGCTGCAAGTCATCCGGGAACAGGCGGAACAGGGGGTGGACTACATGACGATCCACGCCGGATTGCTGAAAAAACATCTGCCGGCTGCCTTGAAACGGAAACTTGGCATCGTCAGCCGGGGCGGAGCTTTGATCGCCGCCTGGATGAAAGATAATGACCGGGAAAACCCTTTCTATGAAAACTTCGATGCCATTCTGGAAATCTGCCGTCAATATGATGTGACTTTGTCGCTGGGTGACGGGCTGCGCCCCGGATGTCTGGCGGATGCTTCGGATGAAGCACAGTTCGCTGAACTTGAGATCCTCGGAGAACTGGTTTCCCGCTGCCGCAACGCCGGAGTGCAGGCAATGGTCGAAGGCCCCGGACATATACCGTTGGATCAAATCGAAATGAATATGCTTAAAGAACGGGAAATTTGTGATGATGCCCCCTTTTATATCCTCGGCCCGGTGGTGGTGGATTGTGCGCCGGGTTACGATCACCTGACAGCGGCAATGGGCGGCATGATGGGGGCTTTTTACGGAGCGGCAATGCTCTGTTACGTCACTCCTAAAGAACACATCGGCTTACCGGACAGTGACGATGTGGCACGGGGCTTGACCGCATTCAAGATCGCCGCCCATGCCGCAGATGTGGCACTGCATCGCCCACATGCGCAGGACAGAGATAATCAAATCAGTGATGCCAGAGCGGTTTTTGACTGGGAAAAACAATTTTCCTGCGCCATTGAACCGGAACGCCCCCGGGCTTACCGTCAGGCGGCACTGGCAGTATCAACGCCGCTGCCGGACACTCACGGCAGTGAATTCTGCACGATGTGCGGTCCGGATTTCTGCTCGGTTCGTTTAAGTGCCAGACTGAAGAAAAATTAAGTTATCAAAGGTAATTGTCCAAAACAACTGCTGAAACACAAAACGGGCAGAACAGCAAATCACTGCTCTGCCCGTAATCCGGATAGCCGTGGTTCAGACCGCACGGATCTTCATTTTCACATTATCGGCATGGACAATGCGTTTGCCGCTTTTGCGCGCTTCATCAGCATCGGCGATCGCCTGTTGGATGGCGGGAACGGCGTTGGCGAGGAATTCCTCTTCGATCTTGCGGCCGGTTTCGGCGCAGGCGCGTTCCGGATAGCCCATAACACCGACTTTGACATCGGCACGCTGGCTGGTCTGGACGACCTCCTGTTTCAACTCGGTAAAAGATTCACGCAACTGGTAACTGTCCGGATCCTGGCGGAGGCGTTCAGCGACCTCTGCATCATCCATGACCACTTCCGGACGGACGACTTCCGGACACCAGTGCAAAAGCAGAGAAGTTTCCGCATCAGAAGCGTGGTAGTCTTTGGTATCGAAAAGATTTGTCCAGGTGGGAGAGAAGTCCCAGATCTGGGTCAGCAGGATCAAAGTATCTTTCAGCGCCGGATTGAGCCACTTCAAGATCCGCAGGGATTCTTTCAGGTGAAGCAGACTCTCGCTGCCGCCGTGACCGGGCAGGATGATGATGTTTTTGAATCCCTGAAGCACCAGAGATTCCACGATTTCACCGACCAGGTTGGAGAAGGTATTGGGTTTCACATTGATCGTACCGGCAAGCATACCGCCGGAAAAGGTGTAATTCAATACCGGCGCGGTGATGCAGCCCAGTTTTTCCGCCAGCGCTTTGGAACAGAATTCCGCGTTGCGGATATCGGTGTCCAGCGGCAGATGGAAACCGTGCTGTTCACTCAAAGCGTAGGGCAGAATGATCGTCTGATTGGTTTTCAGGTACTCCTGCAGTTCTCTGACAGTCAAGTCCTGCATACGATAGTGTTTCATGAAAAAATCTCCTTTTAAAATTAGATTTCCGGATAAACCGGATTTTCAGTGTACAGTGTGTAATATATCCCGTTTGCAGTACAATGTCAAGGTTTTTCCGGACAAACAGACGATCTCCATAAAAAATTTCCTTTAACCGGAAAAATTTATCCTTTTTTCCCTTGCAATCGCGCGCATGCGGTATTATATTTATGCGAAGCATAGTAACTTATCGGCAAAGGAAGCTGTAATGGCAGTAAAATCAGGTAAAAATAGAACTGATTCCGGCAATGCGGAACACCACATCAGGATCAGAGATGTCTTTTTCTGCGCACTGATATTGCTGGCTCTGCTGGCGATGATCTCCCATTCGCCGCAGGATTGGGATGTTCTGCGCGGCGGTGTTTCTGCTCCGCTGCGGAACTGGATCGGTTCATCCGGAGCATGGTTCAGTCTGGTCCTGCTGCTTGCCAGCGGCATTGCCGGATATGTGCTGGTGGTAGTACTGCTGCTGCGTTCCATCCGCCGGCTCTTTCCGAATCCGGGAACTTTCCGCACTTTTATCACGGCAACAACTCTGATGATGGCTGGTTCCATGCTGCTGCTCGCAATGAATCCGGAACCATTTTCACAGATCACCCACAATTTGGGACTGGGCGACAAAAGTCAGCCGCTCAAGGCTCTTTCCGGGGGGCTGATCGGACAGTTTTTTGCCGGACCTGCCTGCGATCCATTGTGGACTTCCGGATGTATTCGCAGTCTGATCGGCAGTGTCGGTACAGCGGTGATCGGCTGGTTTCTGCTGATCACCGGAGTTATCATGAATTATATTTACGACTGGCACCGGCTGCTGCGCGGGGTGGCTCCGGAAGCTGTCGCCACCGGTTCCGGTGCAATTTCCGTGCTGCAGACCTGGCTGGAGAAGCGTGCCGCCAAAATCAGAGACGCCGCCGAAGCCATGAATGATGAACCGGATGAGGAGGAAGAGGATGAACCGGATACTCCGGCGGCAGTACCTCCGGCGGCGCCCGCTCCGGTCGAGCCGCTGCCGGTTCAGACTGTCGGCAGGAAAAACGGCAAAAAAACTTCTGCATCCACTCCCAAATCCCGGATGGATTCACTCCTTGAGGCTTTGGAAAACGGCGAATTGGATGAAAATGACACCACCTCCCCCGAAGATCTGCCATTTGTCAATGACGATCCCGAGCCGGAACCGCCGGTTCCCCGGCCGGCATTTTCTCCGGCAGCAGCCGCTCCGGCTGCTCCGGCAATATCGGAAACCCCCGATGTGGGCAAACATGTCGTTCAGAACGGAGAAAAACTTGAGGGAGAATACGGCGAATTTACCCTGCCGCCAATCACCATGCTCGCACAAGGAACCAATATCATCGGCGAAAGCAACGATGCCATTGAACTTGCCAAAAGCAAAATCCAGCAGACTCTGGATGACTTCTCCATTGCCGGACACGTTTCCGGCCATGTTTCCGGCCCCCGGGTGACCCGTTATGAAATCACCCTCGATCCGGGAATCAGCGTCAAAAAAGTCGAACAGATCCAGGACAATATCCGTATGGTTCTGGCAGCAACCAGCATCCGCGTACTCGCTCCGATCCCCGGACGGTCGGTCGTGGGCGTGGAAGTGTCCAACAGCAAACCCGAAGCCGTTTTCATGCGTTCGGTCATGGAGAGCAGCGAGTGGAAAAACGGCAAAGCCGAAATTCCCATCGCTCTGGGGAAAAATGTTTCCGGCAAACCGGTCATCCTCGACCTCGCCAAAGCACCGCACATGCTGGTCGCAGGTGCTACGGGTACCGGTAAAAGTGTATGTTCAAACTCGATCATCACCAGTTTGCTTTTCCGCTTCAGACCCGATGAGTTGCGCCTGATCATGGTCGATCCAAAAATTGTGGAATTCGATGCCTATAAAACCCTTCCGCATCTGCTGACCCCCATTATCAACGATTCGGCAAAAGTCCCCATCGCCCTGCGCTGGGCGGCAAATGAAATGGATCGGCGTTACCATGTCCTTGCCAAAGTCGGCGTTAAAAAACTTTCTGAATTCAACAACCGCCCCCGCCCCGCCGAACCGGAATTCGACCACGAAGGCAACCCGATTCCCGCCAAAATGCCGCTGCTGGTGATCATCCTGGATGAGCTGGCAGATCTGATGATGACTGAAGCAAAAAAAGATGTGGAAACCAATATCACCCGTATCGCCCAGAAAGGCCGTGCCGCCGGTATCCATATCATCGTCGCCACCCAGCGCCCCAGTACCAATATCATCACAGGCGTGATCAAAGCCAATTTGCCCACCCGTCTCTGTTTCCAGGTTCGTTCGCTGGTGGACAGCCGCGTGGTGCTGGATACCCCGGGCGCCGAAAAACTCCTCGGCATGGGCGATATGCTGGTCATGACCAGTTCAAGTATGGAAATCGAACGGGTTCAGGGCGCATGGGTCAAAGATGACGACATCAAAACCGTGGTCAAATTTGTTTCCGATCAGGCTCCGCAGCGTTTCAACGATACCGTCCTCGCTGAAAGTGACGATTCCGATGAGGAAATCGATGAAGATATGGAAAAAATCGACCCTGAAGACCGCGCCGATATCGCTCCGCTGGTCAAAAAATATATGCACCCGGGGGACGATGATACCATCCGCAGAGCTTTGGAAGTCGTGATCCTCGACCGCAAAGCCAGCACCAGTTATCTGCAGCGCAGATTGAAAATCGGCTACAACCGTGCCGCCGAAATTATGGATCTTTTTGAAGAACGCGGCATCGTCGGCCCGCCGTCAGGCAGCGGCAATAAACGTGATATTTTGATTTTTGATGGAATTGATATAGGTTAAAAAAGGGTAAAAACATGCTTGATTTCGGAACAGAGATGAATTCGCAGACCGATCCGGAACGGGAAGACGATCTTTTTTCCCCCACTCCGGCAACGGCAGATGCCCCGGCAAAAACGGCGGCAGCTCCGGAAAGCACGCCGGAAACACCGGCAGCTCCCAAACGGCCGTGGATCAAACCGCCCACTTTGCCGAAATACACGGAACAGCAAACCACTGCTAAAGAAAAAATCCTGCCGGCATTGAAAGGCAACCCACACTTCCTCCACCGGAGACGCAAAGCAGAGGAGTTCTCCGAAGAGGATAAACGGGAAGTGTCACGCATCCTCAAAGCCGCCCGTACCACCGCCGGTTTGTCGCCGCAGGATGTGGAACAGGCTACCCAGATCAGAGCACACTATCTCGTGGCTCTGGAAGATGCCGATTATAATCAGCTCCCGCAGCCGGTCTACGTATTGGCATACCTCCGGAGACTTTGCGAATTGTACGACATCCCGGAAGATGAAGAAAATCAACTGGTCAAACCGTGGCGCAATATCCCATACGAATTACCGGAAGCAGAAAAACTCTCTGATTCTGTCCAGCGCGATGACGATCCGCCGAATACTAAAACTCTCGCCCGGCTGCAGCTGATCCTGATTTCAGCAGCCGCAATGATCATCATCGGAGTACTGGTGCTGATCATCGTGCTGATCGTTTCACACTTCAGCGGCAAAGATATCCCGGAATCGGCGTTTAATAACGCCAAACTCCTGGAAATACAACCCAAACCGGAATTAATTGTCCCGCAACAGCAAAAAGTTCAGTAAATGGGGGGGTTTCCTCGTTGTACGACTTGAAAAATTCAACTTTTGGGGACATATTATATAACAGTGATTTTTTGGTCCGGTAGCTCAGTGGATAGAGCAACTGCCTTCTAAGCAGTGGGTCGTGGGTTCGATTCCCCCCCGGACTGCCAAAAAATAATCAGCCAGCCGAATTCGGCTGGCTGTTTTTTTTGGCTGTCCCGTCCGTATGCATTCCCGGCGTTTCTTTTGCAGGGGGCGCTCACGCCGCCGCCCCCTGCACCCCCTACGGCGCCCGCCAAGGCGGGACTTATTCGGGTGGTTAGCGCGTTTCCCGGCGGGGCTGGCTTCCGGCTCAATCATGCGTTCACAATCAGACCCGCTGCCGATTTTTATATCGGCAGTCGGGATCTTGGATTGTGAACGCGGTTGCCGCACCCGGGGGAAAATTCCCCCGGAACCCCCTTGTGGCGGGATAAATCCTCGCCACCTCTAATTCGTCCTGCAAACGTTTGTACGCGTACTTTATATTTACAGACTATTCGATGTGGTAACAGCAGTCTGCTAACGTTTTACACGCGCACTTTACGCCACACGTCCGATTTCTCCGTAACTATCCGTACCCATCCGTACAAAACGCCAGTTTGCAATAACACCGCACCCACGCCTCTGGATGCCACCGGGGGGGAAAGTTCCCCCGTGCCCCCTTGTGGCGGGATAAATCCTCGCCACCATTTGTCCTGCAACCGTTTGCTTGAATATGGTATGCCGCAGACCATTTGAGGCGGGCACCGCAGTCTGCTAACGTTTGGTACGCAATACCACGGTAAAACGATCCCGTTTTGAATGCATCCGGAGTAAAGTTTTTCACATTTTTTTGCGTACTTTGTCACAAACCATCGAAGAGGCAAAAAATGCAACCGGATATTGACAAAAAGGTGCATCGGTGCTATTTTATACCCGTATCCTCCGGACTTTTGAAGTACACTGTGATCAAAAGCAGGAAAATATGGCAAAATAGACAAAGGTAATGACAAAAAATGGGTGAACAGCGGGAACATTTCGCATCGCGTCTGGGTTTTATTTTCATGACGGCGGGCTGTGCGATAGGATTGGGTAATGTGTGGAGATTTCCGTATGTGGCGGGAGCCAACGGCGGCGGGTTGTTTGTTTTGCTCTATCTGGCGTGTCTGCTGCTTTTCGGCATACCGGTGCTGATGATGGAACTTGCCATGGGCAGAGCTGGACAAAGCACCTTCCCGGGATCATTCTGCAAACTCAAACAGAGCAATGTGCCGTGGCACAAACCGGCGTATGTGCTGTTCAGCGGCAATCTGATACTGCTGATGTTCTACACGACAGTCACCGGCTGGCTGCTGTTTTACGGCACGGAATTTCTCATCGGCGGCAGCCGGATCTACCGGAATGGTTACTTCGGTGAATTTATCGGTTCACCGGGGAAGCAGACAGTTTTCATGCTGACGGCACTGCTGATAACGGTGCTGATCTGTATGGGCGGAGTGCGTAAAACCATTGAAAAGAGCATCAAATACATGATGGGCGGTTTGTTTGTGCTGCTGGCATTTCTGGTGGTCTATGCGCTGCTGCAGGATGGTGCATCTGCCGGAGTGAAATTTCTGCTCAAACCGAATTTCGCCGCGGCAAATGAGGTGGGATTCGCCAATATGCTCCATGCGGCGATGGCGCAGGCATTTTTCACCTTGAGCCTGGGGATCGGCAGTATTGCGATCTGCGGCAGTTACATCGGCAAAGAGCGTTCGCTGATGCAGGAAGGTTTATGGATCATCCTGCTGGATACCATTGTGGCGGTCTCATCGGGTCTGATCATCTTTCCCAGCTGTATGGCAAACGGGATCGAACCTGACGCCGGACCGGAACTTATTTTTGTCACGCTGCCTAAAGTTTTTGAAAATATGCCCGGCGGTTCCATCCTCGGGGTGCTGTTTTTTCTGTTTCTGGCGGTGGCGGCGCTCTCCACGCTGGTGGCGGTCTTTGAAAATCTCGCGGCATTCGGTATGGAAGAATTTCACTGGAGCCGGGTGAAATCCTGTCTGATTTTCGGAATTGCCCTGGGGGTGCTGTCGATGCCGTGCATATTCGGCTTCAACCTCTGGTCAAACTTCCATCCGCTGGGCGGCAAAAGCAACATTCTGGATCTGGAAGACTTCATCGTCAGTGCCAATCTTCTGCCGCTTGGTGCATTGTACATGACGATTTTCTGCATGAGTAAATCCGGCTGGGGCGCGGAAAATTTCTTTGCCGAAGTCAACACCGGTACTGGCCAAAAATTCCCGGTGCAGTTGAAAAATTACATGCGATTCGTCATCCCGGTGATCCTGGTATTGCTCTGGGGGATAGGAATCGTAAAAATTTTTTTTTGACACTTGCAAAATACCGCTATGACAGTTATGTTAAGAAACGGATCGTTTCAAGAGGTTGTTGATCATGGAAAAATATTTTGACGAATTGGTATTGCGTTACCCGGTTCTGCAGGAAAATATCGCCGTTTTGCGGCAGCTTGCGGAAAAGATAGTGACGCTTTTCAAAGGCGGCAACACGCTGTTTCTGGCAGGGAACGGCGGCAGTGCCGCTGATGCCGAACATATTTGCGGCGAGATGCTCAAGGGCTTCAAATCCCGGCGGGAACTTACGGTTGCGGACCGGGAAAAGTTTGCCGCGATCGCCGGTGCTGACGGTACCGAATTAAGTGGAGCATTGCAGTATGGACTGCCTGCCATTTCGCTGCTTTCCCATCCGGCACTGATCAGTGCATTCGGCAATGATGTCGATCCGCAGCTGGCATTTGCCCAGCAGTTGTGGGCTCTGGGCAAACCCGGTGATCTGGTCATCGGCATATCCACCGGCGGCAATGCGGCAAATATCCGCAAAATGTTCATCGCCGCCCGTGCCAGAAATATATTCACGGTGCTGCTTACCGGCAGTAAAAACGGCTGCTGCCGGGAGTTTGCCGACATGGTCGTTGCCGTGCCGGAAACTGAAACTTACAAGATCCAGGAACTTCATCTGCCGGTCTATCACGCACTGTGCCTGGCAGTTGAATCACAATTTTTCAAAATGATGGGGTAAAAAAAGATGTTCAAATTCCGTATCATCGGTTTTGTTCTGCTGATGGCGCTGCTGGGCGGTATATTTTTCTGGGAAGCCGGAGGAGTCTGGCTCTTTCTGGCAGCGGCACCGGCAATGGTGGCGGCGGCGATCGGGGAATGCTGTTCGATGATGAACCGTTCCGGCAGACCGGCATTTGTGCTGCCGACTGCGCTGGCGGTGTGGCTGATCGCAGTGGGAAGCTGTTTGAGTTTCCTCTATCCGGTGGTGCGTTACAGCACGCTTTCACTGGTCATCATGCTGATATTTGCCGGGTGCGCCGGAGTACTTGCAATGAAAGATGAGAATCTGGAGCGGATCGTCAACTCCTTCGGAGCGGCGATGCTTTTTACGCCTTCGCTGATTTTATTTCTGGGCAGTTATTTCATCCATCCCTACGGTTCATGGCTGATTTTCCTATGTCTGGTGACTAAAGCGACCGATACCGGCGGTTATATTGTCGGCACGCTGACCTCCAAACTTCCCGGCGGCAACCACAAGATAGCTCCCAAAGTCAGTCCGAAAAAATCCTGGGAAGGTTTGGCAGGCGGTATGGTGCTTTCCCTGGCGGTCAGTCTGACCTTTTTTTATCTGATGCCCCGGGCGCCGATGAGCTGGTATATCATTGCGGCAGTGCTGCTTTCGCTGGGCAGTTTTTTCGGGGATCTCACCGAATCGGCTGTCAAGCGGCTGTGCAATATCAAAGATTCCGGATCATTTGTTCCCGGTATGGGAGGAGCATTTGACGTTTTGGACAGTTTCATTTACAACGGAATGCTTTTCTGGCCGTTGTTTCTCATTAAGGATGCGCTGGTATGAAAGAAAAAATCATCTCTCTGCTTCGCAGCAACGCCCGCTTGAGCGCTGCTGAAATCGCTGAAAATATCAACGTTCCGGAAGCCGATGTCGTCAAGGCGGTGCGGGAAATGGAGGATTCCGGAGTCATCCGGGGTTACGCCGCCATCGTCACCGATGATGCTCCGGGCAGTGAAAGCCGGGTCAAAGCCCTGATCGAAGTCAAAGTCACCCCCAGCCGCGAAGGCGGATTTGACCGGGTGGCGCGCCGGATCGCCAAATTTCCGGAAGTGACCGATCTGTGTCTGCTCTCCGGAGGGTACGATCTGCAGTTGACCGTGGAAGGCAATTCGCTGCAGCAGGTGGCGAATTTTGTGTCCGGCAAACTTGCCACGATCGAAGGAGTAATTTCCACTACGACCGCATTCCAGTTGAAAAAATACAAGGAATCCGGCATGATAATGCAAAGTGATGAAGAATATGAACGGCTCAAAATCTGCTTCTGAACGTTTTATTGCGCCCCATATCGCTGCACTGCCGCCCAGCGGCATCCGGAAATTTTTTGATCTGGTCAATGCAATGGATGATGTCATTTCCCTCGGGGTGGGTGAACCGGATTTCACAACACCGTGGACGATCCGGGAAAGCGGGATCTACTCTCTGGAACGCGGCCACACCGGTTACACTTCCAATCTGGGAACTCCTGCACTGCGCCGGGCGATCTGCGACTATGTGGAAAAGAACTACCATGTTTCCTATAACCCCAAAAATGAGTGTCTGGTCACTATCGGGGTAAGTGAGGCACTGGATCTGGCGTTCCGCACGCTGCTCTCTCCCGGGGATGAGGTGATTTACACGGAACCGTGTTATGTTTCCTATCCGGCGGAGATCCGCATGGCACACGGAGTTCCGGTGCCGGTGACGACCAGAGTTGAGAATGCTTTTGCCGTTGAACCGGCGGATATCGAACGTGCCATTACGCCGAAAACCAAAGCGATTCTGCTCAACTTCCCCTGCAATCCCACCGGAGCGGTCATGCCGCCGGATAAGTTGCGGGCGGTGGCGGAAATCGCGGTGAAATATGATTTGTGCGTGCTTACCGACGAAATTTATTCGGAATTGAATTACGACGGGGATCATCTCTCGATCGCCAGTTTGCCGGGGATGAAGGAACGGACGATCTTTCTCCACGGATTTTCCAAAGCGTTTGCGATGACCGGGTGGCGCGTGGGTTATGTTTGCGGCCCGCCGGCGCTGATCGGAGCGATGATGCGTATCCACCAGTATGCGATCATGTGTGCGCCGACAGTGGCGCAGGAAGCGGCTTTGGAAGCGTTGAAAAACGGTGGGAATGCCATGCGGGAAATGCGGGAAAGCTACCGTACCCGCCGGGATTTTTTCGTCAAAGGTTTGAATGATGCCGGATTGTCCTGTCTGCTGCCGCATGGAGCGTTTTACGCCTTTGCTTCGGTAAAAGAAACGGGAATGGATTCGGAAGAATTTGCGGAAAAACTCCTGCGTGCTGAACATGTGGCAGTCGTCCCCGGAGAAGCATTCGGTCCGGGCGGCAAAGGTTTTATCCGCTGCTGCTATGCCACGAGTGCAGACGAATTGCGCGAAGCTCTGGTCCGCATCAAACGTTTTGTTTCTGCGAACAATTGAGCGTCCCCCTCCTGAAAACTGCCAAAAAACTGCATGTGAACTTCACAGGAAATGGAAAAGTTATGCAAAGCGACAAAAAATATCAGATCGATATGTGTCACGGTTCGCTGGTGAGTCAGATTTTCCGCTTTTCACTGCCGCTGATGGGCACCAATATCATGGCGTTGATGTTCCATGCGGCAGATTTGATCGTTTTGGGTCAATTCGCATCTCCGGAAGTGCGCACTGCGGCGACAGCGGCAGTCGGTGCAACTGCCGCATTGAATGTGCTGCTGATCATCTTCTTTTTCGGATTCAGTGCCGGGGTGAACGCCATCACCGCCCGGTACATCGGAGCGAAAGAGGATCTTAAAGTTTCCCAAACAGTACACACTTCGGTCACAATGGGTATTTACGGCGGAGTGATCGTGGGTTTGTTCGGGATATTTTTCTCAAGAACCGCTTTAGCATGGATGGGAACTCCGGATGATGTGATCAGCAAAGCGACGATCTATATGCAAATTTGCAGTATCGGAGTACCCTTTACGGTGCTTTACACGATCGGAGCGGCAATTTTGCGGGCAGTCGGCGATACCCGCCGACCGTTGATATACATCATCATTGCCGGGGTGGTCAATGTGCTGCTCAATCTGTTTTTTGTGATCGTCTGCCAAATGGATGCCGCCGGAGTGGCGATCGCCACAAAAATATCCAACATTATTTCCGCAGTTCTGGTGCTGCGGGCGATTTGCCGGTCGGACAGTGCCATCAAACTGACATTCAAAAAACTCCGCATTCATTGGCAGATGCTCAAAGAGGTGTTGTGGATCGGCATTCCGGCAGGTATTCAGGGTGCTTTGTACTGTGTTTCCAATGTCATCATCCAATCGTCGGTAAATTCGCTGGGCAGTTGTGTGATGGCGGGCAATGCCGCTTCGCAAAGTCTGGAAGGCATGGCAAATGTCGCCAGCGGCGCATATTATCAGAGCAGCATGAGTTTTGCCGGTCAGAATCTCGGCGGCAAAAAGTACAAACGGATCATCCGCAGTGTGTGGATCTGCCTCGGTTATGCGGTGATGTTTTCCGTGGTGTGCTGCAGTATATTTCTGATATTCGGCAGGCCGCTGCTGGCATTGTACAACCCCGAAGAAGCGGTGGTGAATGCCGGTATGGAAAGATTGGTGATCATGATGAGTACCTATTTCCTCTGCGGCATTATGGACACGGTTTCCGGTGCGCTCCGGGGGTTGGGACACTCGGTCAAACCGACGATAACCACGGTGCTGGGAACGTGCGGATTCCGGATATTCTGGGTGTTTGCGGTCTTTCCGCAATACCGGACACTGCGCAATCTGTCGATCTCTTACCCGCTGTCATGGCTGATGATCGCCGTGATCAACGGGGCGATCTTGTTCCTGGTATGCCGCAAAATGCTGATCAATGCCAGAAAACGTATCTGAAAAATCAGTTATTGCCCCATTGCCCGTGATGCATTCATCCCGGCTTTACTTAACGGATGACCGGATGCTGCCGCATTAAATTCACTTGGAAAAGACGATCGTCCGGTGACCGGAAATGATGACCCGGTGTTCCAGATGGGCGCGGACCGCCCGGGTGAGGACGCGGCGTTCGATATCTCTGCCCTTATCCCGGAGATCTTCCGGCAGACTTTCATGGGTAATGCGTTCCACATCCTGTTCGATAATGGGTCCTTCATCCAGATCGGCGGTGGCATAATGAGCGGTGGCACCGATCATTTTCACTCCGCGTTCCCAGGCGCGCTGGTAGGGATTGCCTCCCATGAATGCGGGCAGGAAAGCATGGTGGATATTGATGATCCTTGCGGGAAACCGGTTGATGAAGTCATCGGACAGTATCCGCATATAACGGGCGAGGACGACCAGATCGATCTTCTGTTTTTCCAGCAATTCGATGATCTGCCGTTCCTGTTCGGGGTCTCCGCTGCGGGAGACCGGGAAACAGTAAAAGGGGATCCGGAATTTTTCTGCGGCTTCCTCCAGTTCGGGGTGGTTGCCGATGACCAGTCTGACCTTGCCGGACCCCAGCAGATTCTCCTCGGAAGAGGTGAGCAGATCGTAGAGGCAGTGGGTGGTTTTGGAAACCATTACCGCCACATTCTGGGTTTCGCCGGAATAATGCACGGAAAAGTGCAGCTGCAATTCATCGGCAAGTTTTTTGAACTCCGCTTCAATAGCGGCACGGGTCAGTTCCGGGGGAAGTTCCACGGCGACGCGCATGTAGTAGAGCTTCTCAATGACATCAGAATATTGACGGCACTCCAGGATATTGAGATTGATCCCGGCGAAAAATCCGGTGATCCGGGCGACCAGACCTTTGCGGTCAGCGGTAGTGATAAGAAAAACAGCGGTTCGGCTCATTTTCAGGAAACTTTCATTAAATTTTACTTGCCGGAAGCATCCTGCCAGCGCAGAAATTCCGCCCGGATGATCCGGGTGAAGTGGTTGGAACTGCCCGCAGTAGTCGATGTCCGGTTGCGGCGGGTGTTGACGAAATCCCGATCGACATCTTTGTAGATCTGCCGCCAGTTGCCTTCAGTTTCATCGAAGTCCAGTGCCGTGGTAAAGGTCGGATTGCTGACTGCGGCCTCCTGATCGGCACGCACCTGATGTTCCACGATGAGAATGGCGTTTGCCCCGCATTCGGCGGCTTTTTCCTTGAGTTTGGCGATCATGCGGTCACGGGAGACCTCCTGATAGTTGCCGCTGGCGGAAGCCTGCCCCAGCACGGTGTACTTGCGGGTGATTTTGGCAGAGTCCGTAAAAACGGCGATATTGGCATCTTCTGCGACAGCCTGGGCGCATTCTCCGGTGTATTCAATGTTGACACAGCCGGAAAAAATGGCGGCGGCAAAGACTGAAATGATCAATTTTTTCATAAATCAAAACAACTCCTTTCACGTTTTATATATAATTTAACGTGCATAAGGCAAATTTTCAAGTTATTGGATTTGATTTTATGGCATGGAGGTATTATTTTATGTTTGTGACAATACTTTAAACACCAAAATTCGGAAAGTCAGTTATTATGGATCTGCAGGGAGTTTACACCGCGTTGGTAACGCCGTTTCGCAACGGCAAGGTCGATTACGAAGCATTTGAAGCACTGCTTGAACGGCAGATCGCCGGTAAAGTTGCCGGAGTAGTGCCGGTCGGTACCACCGGCGAATCACCGACGCTCTCCAATGAAGAACACGTCGAAGTCATCGCCAGAACCGTTGAAATCGTCAACGGCCGCTGTCAGGTCATCGCCGGAAGCGGAGCGAACTCCACTGAAGAAGCGATCTATCTGACCAATGAAGCCAAAGCCGCCGGTGCCGATGCCACTTTGCAGGTGACTCCGTATTACAACAAACCCACGCAGGAGGGCATCTACCGCCACTTTACCACGGTTGCAGATACTTGCGGTCTGCCGGTGGTGCTTTACAACGTCCCGGGCAGAGCGGGTGTGCCGATCGCCGTGGAAACCATTGCCCGTCTGGCAAAACATCCGCTGATGGCGGCAGTCAAAGAGGCAGGCGGCAGTGTCGACCGGGTTTCGGCGATCAAAGATTGTTGTGATATCACCGTTTTGAGCGGTGATGATTCGCTGACGCTGCCGATGATCTCCGTCGGTGCCTCCGGTATCATCAGTGTGGCATCCAACATCATTCCCGGGGAGTTGTCCGAAATGGTCTCTCTGGCACTCGCCGGAAACTTTGCTGAAGCACTCAAGAGCCACCGCAAATACTACGCACTTTTCCGTGATCTTTTTGTGGAAAGCAACCCGATCCCGGTCAAGGCGGCAATGGCTTTGCGCAATGAAATCGCCTGTGAATACCGTTTGCCGCTGTGCGAATTGAGCGCAGCTCATCAGGATATCCTGATCGCCACCATGAAAAAGTGCGGTCTGTTGTAAAAAACGGCATTTCCCGATATCGGACCGAAAAGGGGTAAAACGATGCTTCTGCTCCGTTCTCTGACCTATTTTGTGTCATTTGCCGTCAACTTCCTTGTCGGTGGATGTTTGTTTATCGTCAGCCACCGTCTGGCAGTGGCGGGATGTTCCGGCAAAGTGGTCGGCGGTTCGACTACCGCCTGGGCAGTGGCAGTTTGTCTGCTCACGCCGCTGGTGGGCAGGATCGTTACGGTAAACAATGCTCTGCGCCTGATCCTCGCCGGAGGGGGGATGCTGGTGATTTCGGCGGCAGGTTTTTTGATATTCGACGGATTGTACACGCAGTTCCTCTGGGTGGTGCTTGTCGGAGTCGGGGCGGCACTGTTCTGTTCGCCATTTCAGATTTTTGCCAGAAGCGTGGAAAACAGCAATGACAAAAATTCCGGTGCGGCAATGGCAAGCGGTTTGTACACATTGACCTGGAGTCTGGGATTCACTTTCGGACAGTTGATCTTTGCCAGGTTCGCCATCAGTACCGGTTTTGCCGTCTCGCTGGTTCTGGCGGTATCCATCACCGTTGCGGCACTGCTGATCGCCGGGTTGAACAAAAAAAGCGGTGCCGGAAGATCCGGGGAAACTGAAACAGCCGGATCCGCACCGGATCGCCTGCTTTTTACCGGTAAAACCTATTCACGCCTGGCAGTTATGGGCTGGATCATCGGCGCACTGGGCGTAGTTACCATCTGTCAGGTACGCGGCATGTGGCCCATAATCGGCAGTGAATTGGATATCCCCCGGAAACATGTCGCCGGTGTGATCGCTCTGGTCAGCGGTATTCAGGGGCTTACCGCCTGGTCGCTTTGCCGCAGTAAAATATGGATGTACAAGCGTTTTCCAGCATTGCTGATGGCATTTGCCGGTATTGCCGGACTGCTGCTTTTTGCCTGCGGTAAAAATTTGTACTGGTTTTATCCGGCGGCGGTGATATACGGTATTTTCAGCGGATGTTTTTACTTTTTGCTGGTCTATCACTCGCTGGTCCATCCGGAAAAAAGTGCCTTTTTTGTGTCCGGCAACGAAGTTCTGGTGGGGATCGTTTCCATGGTGATGCCGTTTTTCGGCGGCTTCCTTGCTGATTGGAGCGGTTCCTGCCGCACTCCGTTTATTTTCGCAGCGGCGGTCTGCGCAGTGATTTTTGCCGCCCAGATGATCACTCTTAAACCATCGAAACTGGAGAGGTTATGAACAGAACTGAACTGCAGCAGAAACTTCAGGAAAATATCCTGATCTTTGACGGCGGATTCGGCACGGAACTCTACCGGAGAAACTTTTTCGTCAACACCTCCTATGACGATCTGTGCCTGACCGCTTCTGAAGTGGTGACTGCCATCCATCAATCCTATGTGGATGCCGGCGCGGAGGTGCTGACCACCAATACCTACAACGCCAATGCCGCGGCTCTCAAGCAATTCGGCATCGCTGACCGGGCGGAAAAGATCAATCATGCCGCCATTGCCGCCGCCAGAAAAGCTGCCGCCGGTAAACCTGCGATCCTGATCGCCGGTTCCATCGGTCCTGCCAAAGCCGCATACGCCCGGGAGGTTGCTGACCAGGCGGGATATCTTATCGCCGGGGGAGCGGATTTTCTGATTTTTGAATCCATTTCCAGCAAGGAGGAGCTTTTCACGGCACTGGCGGCCCTTCCGGAAGGAGGCACGACCGCCTTTGTCACCAGTTTCACCTTTGACAGCGAAGCGCGGTTGAGCGACGGGACTTCCTTTGCCGAAGTGGAAGAGATTTTGAAAAATGCCCCGAATCCTCCCGCTGCGGTGGGACTCAACTGCGGCAAAGGTCCGGAAACCACTCTTGATGCTCTGGAAAAAATCTCCCGCCAGACCGGATTTGCCCTGATCGTCCAGCCCGGTTCAGGAGTTCCCAAAAGTGTGGACAACCGTTTTATGCAGATGACCACACCGGAATATTTCACGACCTATTCCATGCGTTATTTGAATCTTGGAGCCCGGGGGCTTGGCGGCTGCTGCGGGATCACTCCGGCACATATTTCCGATATGGTGCGTTCGCTCAAACCGCTTGCCGCCGGAGCAAAAAATGAGATACCGGCAGTGGAAGTCGCCGCGGTTGAAGAACTTCCTCCTGTGCCTCTGGCAGAAAAAAGTTCTTTCGGTGAAAAACTTGCGCAGGGCAAATTCGTCCGGCTGATCGAAATGACTCCTCCCAAAGGCTTCGATCTGACCTCCACTGTGGAAAAGGCGAAAATCTGTGCCGCCGCCGGTATCGATGCCATCAATATCCCCGATGGACCGCGGGCGAGCTGCCGCATTTCCCAGATCATCACTGCGATCGAAATTCAGGAAAAGGCGGGGATCGAAACCGTCGTCCACTGCTGTGCCAGAGACCGGAATTTGATCAGCCTGCAATCCATGATCCTGGGATGTATGGCAAAGAAACTCAACAATATTCTGTTCATCACCGGAGATCCTCCGAAATTGGGCGATTATCCATTCAGTTCCGGAGTATTCGATGTCGATGCCATCGGTATGGTCAAACTGCAGTCCAGGTTGAACCGGGGCATTGATGCCGGAGGGCAGCTCCTGGGAAATCAGGTGCAGACGGCGATCGTCGCCGGAGTCGGAGCCGATCCCAACGCCATTGATATGGTCAGAGAGTACCGCCGCCTGGAAGAAAAGATCAATGCCGGGGCGGAATTCATCATCACCCAGCCGGTTTTCGATCCGCCGACGCTGTTGGAATTTCTCCGCAATGTCCGTAAAAACTTCGGTATTCCCGTGATTGCCGGAGTGTGGCCCTTTGCCAGTTACCGCAATGCACTGTTTATGAAAAATGAGGTGCCCGGAGTAGTGGTGCCGGATTGGATAATGAGTGCTATGGAAAATGCCGGTGACAAGGAAGCACAGCGGCTGGAAGGTATCCGGATCGCCCGGAAAATCCTCGATGAGATCATGCCGGAAATCAACGGGGTCGCCACCAGTGCGCCATTCGGCAATGTCCATACGGCATTGTCACTGCTTTTTGACTGATATCCTTTTTCCGGTGTTTCTGCAGTATTGAACACACTTTTTTATGGAGGGAGCTATGAGAATATCAGCCGTGATCTTTGCCGTATGCTGTACGGTTCCGGTGTGGGCGGCGGATGCGTATTTTTACAACCGCAACGGTACTCCGGCGGGACGGTCGCGCACTTCCGGCAATACCACATACTACTACAACGGCAGCGGTGTTCCGGCGGGACGGTCACGCACTTCCGGCAATACTACCTATTATTACGACAAAAACGGCACTCCGGCGGGACGGTCGCGCACTTCCGGCAATACCACCTATTATTACGACAAAAACGGTACTCCGGCGGGGCGGTCAACGAATTCCGGCGGCACTACGTACTATTACCATCGCAACGGCACTCCGGCGGGACGGTCGCGTACTTCCGGTAATACCACCTATTATTACGACAAAAACGGCACTCCGGCGGGCAGAGTCAGACATTGAAACGCATCGGAAAAAAGCCGCATATCCCCGGTCAAACCGGCAGCAAATGCGGATTTTTTTTACATTCAGTCTTGAAAAACCTCCGTTAGTGCGTTATTCTATATAAATGTCATTAATCTTTTATAACGGAGCATAGCGATCATGGATCAATTTTTAGAATATTTGAGCGTAGCCGGTTCGATACTTTTCGTATTTATTGCGTTGGGTTTCTGCATCTTTTCCCATGAATTGGGACACTTTCTGGCGGCGAAGCTGATGGGTTTGCATGTGGATGCGTTTTCCCTCGGTTTCCGTCCCATCTGGCGCAAAAAGTACAAGGGAGTGGAGTACCGCATCGGCTGGCTGCCGCTGGGCGGTTATGTGGAAATCCCGCAGGTGGATGCCTCCGATGACATCCCTAAAAGTGCCGACGGCACCGAATTGCCCCGGGCTTCTGCCAAAGCGCGGATCGTTACGGCAATAGCCGGGCCGCTTTTCAATGTGCTTTCCGGATTGCTGCTGGGCTGTATCGTCTGGGCGGCAGGCATTCCGGAAGCAACTCCGCGGATGCGGGAGATCGAAGTGCTTTCCGTACCCGAAAATTCACCGGAATACGCCGCCGGTCTCCGTAAAGGTGATGTGATCGTCAAACTCAACGGCGAAGAGTTCCATGACACTTGGGAAAATTTCGTCAAAAAGGTGCTTTTCACCATCAATGAGGTCACTCTTGAGGTGAAACGGGACGGCAAAACCATTGATATCACCTATCTGCCCGCCGAAAATCCCCACGCTCCCGGCGGCGAAAAGATCGCTTATCCGTTTTTCAAACCGCTGCTGCCCATCAAACTTTATCCCGATGAAAACAGCATCGCCGCCAAAGCCGGTATCCGGGACGGCGATATCGTCACCGCGGTGGACGGCAAGGAGATCTCCGGCGTGACCAATTTTCAGTATGCATTGAATTTTTCCAATGGCAAAGAATTGAAAATCAGCATTTTGAGAGATGGTAAGCCGGTGGATATCACCGTCACTCCCGAAGCGGTCAAAGGCGGCGAAGAACTCGCCCGATACCTCACCGGTATCACCATGAATCAACAGCCCGATAAGGTGATGATCGCTTCGGTAATGGCAGGCGGTGCCGCTGCTGATGCCGGGATCAGGGAGGGTGATATCCTGGTCAGCGTGGACGACAATGCCATTGCCAAACTTGCCGATATGACCGGATATATCACCAAAAAGAAAGATACTCCGGTGAAACTCATCGTCAAACGGGATGGCAAAGAACTGGAATTCACCCTGACTGCCCGCCGTTTCGCTCCGTATGCTATCGGAGTTTCGCTGGCGGCATACAACCACCCCAATCCCGTTGAATTGCTCTGGGACACGTTGGATATGAGCTGGAAAAGTCTGCGCGGTATCGCCACTAATGTCGGCAACCAGCTGCACCTGACCGACAACAGCAGTTCACTCAAGCCCAGCCACATGTCCAGTACGCTCGGCATCGGCATGGTGCTGTACACCTCGATCCGCACCAGCTGGTCTTATGCGATCTACTTCATGGTGATCATCTCCTTTGCGCTGGCGATATTCAATCTGCTGCCGATGCCGGTGCTGGACGGGGGGCACATCTTTTTCGGTCTGCTGGAGTTGATCACCAAAAAGCAGATCCCGTCCAAAGTGATGAAGGTCATTTCGGTGATTTTCGTTACGCTGCTGATTTTGCTGACATTGTACATTACATTCTTTGACGGCAAACGGCTGATCCGCAAAATTTCCGGAAACAAACCAGATATTGAACAGAAAAATGCGCCGCAAAACCCGTAATTTTTTCCTCGGAGAAACCGGGATCGGTTCCGATCACCGGATCACCATCCAGTCCATGTGCAATACCCGCACGGCGGATGTGGATGCCACAATGAAACAGATAGGTGTACTTGCTGATGCCGGATGCGATATCATCCGGGTTTCTGCCGACACTCCGGCGGATGTCGCCGCCTTGAAAACCATCTGCGCCGCTTCACCGCTGCCGGTGATCGCCGATATCCAGTTTTCCGGAGAATCCGCCATCGGAGCCATAATCAGCGGTTGTGCCGGTATCCGGGTCAATCCCGGGATCATCCATGACCGGGAACTGCTGGCAAAGATCGCCGCAACCGCGCTGCATTACCATACCGTCATCCGGGTGGGAGCCAATGCCGGAAGTTTGAAAATGCACCGCCTCGAACAGTTGACTGCTGACGGAATGGATAAAAATGATGCGGCAGCTCTACTGCTTTGCGAAGCGGTGCTTGCCCAGTGTGAATTGCTGGCAGATCACGGCGTTACCCGGATCAAAGCAGCGGTGAAAAGTTCCGATATCCGGATCACCCTTGCCGCCTGCCGCCGTCTGGCGGCGAGTTGTGACCTGCCGCTGCATCTGGGACTTACAGAAGCGGGAACTCCCGCCAAAGGTGAATTGCGTTCTGCCATTGCCATAGGATCACTGCTTGCCGACGGTATCGGAGACACCATCCGGGTCAGTCTGACGGCAGATCCGGTCACGGAAATTGCGGCTGCCAAACGGATATTGGATGCCTGCGGTCTGCTGGATGACAGCGTGGAGATCATCTCCTGCCCGACTTGCGGCAGAACCGAAGTCAACCTCATTGAATTGGCGGGTAAAGTTGAAGCTCTGGTCGCCGGAATGCGGCAGGATAAGATCCCGATCAACTGCAAAAAGATCGCCGTCATGGGTTGTCCGGTAAACGGTCCCGGCGAAGCACGCAATGCCGATATCGGTATCGCCGGCAGCCGTAACGGGCAGATCGTCATTTTCCGCCGGGGCAAAGTTATCGGAGCAGGCACGGAAGCGCAGGCTCTGGAAACCTTGTTTTCCTATCTCGGTTCTGACCATCTGCCGGAATAAAATTTGGGACATCACCAAATAACGATCCGTGTACAAAAGTTGCTTACTCTTCTTCGTCAGCGGGAATGACATTGCAGTTGAATGAACGGATGATCACGTCGCTGTTGGGGTTGATGTGGATGGCAAAGGAGATTTGACCGATCATGGCACCGTCACCCTCGGGGGAGATAACTTTGGAAAGTTTGTATTTTTTGTACCCTTCCGGGGTCATTTTGCAGAAAAAGGCTTTGTCCTTGACATTGACAAGCGGACGCACCGGGTTGACGGCATAGGGATAATACTGCAGCACGGCGGAACCGGTGCCTTTGGCAACGATTTCGATTTCAACTTTATCCCCGGCTTTGGCTTTCTGACCGACGCTGTAGTAGTAAGCGACGCCTTTTTCAGCGGTTTTGGTCTGGAAAACCATCTGCTGATCTTCTTCATCCATAATGACTTTACCGATATCACGGACAAATCCTTTATAGGAGTTCTGGCTCCAGTTTTTCAATTTGGTTCCTTCGCCGCTTACTCCGGCAAATACAGCGGCTCCCGCCATGGCCGCCACAGCGAGCAACAGTTGTTTTTTCATCTTTTTGTCCTTTCTGTTATATTTCCGTCAAATATTTCATCTGGCATCAAAAGCGAATACCCCGCTGGTGCGACGTTCCCACGAGCTGTGGAGCATCAGCATCAGTTTGCGCACTTTGATATCCACGGGTATCTTTACCAGCCGCTGGTGGTTGTCGTCCACTTTGAGAAACGATTTGCCGTCAGCGAACAATTCAAAACTTTTCATCAGGGTGCCGGGCATGGTGAATTCCGGCTGCTTCAGCGGGTAATTGGCAAGCGTACACCGTTCATCCCGATGCAGATCCGAATCGAATACCAACCGGATCTCATGCAGAGAAACCTCTTTACCGAAATCATATTCCACGAAATCCCCCGCCCCGGAACGCCAGATATTGGTCAAACCCGCATATTCACGGTCAATACCGCTGCGCAGGGCGACCGATGAGGGCGCATTGGGATTGCTGACCAGCGAAGCATTGCGGCAGATCTCCGGGATTTCCCGGACAAAACCGGGTAAAAAGCAGTCATCATCCAGCAGTGCCTGCTGCACTTCATGGATGTGTTCCAACACTTCCCGGCAGTGGTTGACCGCATATTTTGCCGCCACGCTCACAGCGGTACCGACCGCCTGTCCCATCGTGGCGCAGGTCGCCATGACCCGGATGGAACTCAAACCGACGTGGGTGGCACTGATATTTCTGCCGGCGAACCAGAGGTTGCTGATGTTGCGGGAGTAAAGACAGCGCAGCGGTATTCCGTAAGGTTCATCGGGGAAAATATTACGGTTGGCACTGCCGGTGTGCCGGATGCCGCCGGGGTGGTGGTCGTCGATGGGCCAGCCGCCGTAAGCGACGGTATCGGCGAATTTGCCGCCGGTAAGCACGTCATTCTGGCAAAGGATATGGTCGCCCATCAGACGGCGGCTCTCCCGTTTGCCGGGGAGGAAGCCCAGGAAGTCGATATCCCAGTTTTCCGCCTGATGTTGACCGCGGTTTTTGATATGGTCCCAAACGCCGAAAGCGGTTTTGATCAATTCGTCCCGCATTTCTTCCGTATCGGCAATGGAATCGCGGTCACCGCCGAGTTCCATCCACCAGAAGTTCTGGGAATGATCCAATTTATGTCCCCGTTTCAAACTCTGATCGTCCGGGTAGACATTTGCCCATGACGGCGGGATGAATTTGCGTGGATGGTCATACTCTCTTGCCTGGATCAGGCAACTCATGCCCATGGTGTGGCTGTCGGCTTTTTCCTGACCGAGCGATTCATCGAATTCCCCGGCATCCTCCCTGCCGATGCGGAACTCCGCTCCGGTCAGCGGAGCGAGGATGCTGTCACCGGAACAATCGGCGAAAAAGTCCGCTTCCACCCGGTGAAACTGCTGGGTGGTCATCTGCCAGCCGGTGACCGATTTGATCTGCGGTCCATCCATTTGGGCATCCAGACAGCTGCAGTTGAGCAAACTGGTGAGATTTTCCTGAAACTTCACCTTTTCATAAAGGATGCTGTCCCAGATGGCGTAGTTGGCATAGGGGTTGCGGTAGAGATTTTCCAGCCGCAGCTCTTCGATGATGCCGGTTTCCTGACAGAATGGTGTACCGCAGATCCACATGCGGATCTCGCTGGAAGCATTGCCGCCGAAAACCGGCCGTTCCTGCATGATGAGGGTTTTTACCCCTCTGCGGGCAGCGGCAATGGCGGCGCAAACACCTGCCAGACCGCCGCCGACCACGCAAAACTGTACTTTGTGGGTGATGGTTTGAATCATTGTTTCACTCTTGTTCCAGCCAGAGGGTTTCTCCGGCGTTAAGATGGATTTTTACTGTATCGCTGTATTCCTCCAGCACTTCACCGGTGACGGAGTTGATGATTTTGCCGGATTGGGGGAATTTCACGGTATAGTCATCTTCTCGCAGTGCGTGCATACTGATGAAACAGTCGCGCATTGCCATATTTACTCCGGGTTTGTCGATGGCGACGAAACTGCCGTTGCTTTTGGCGATATTATTCATCAATCCGGCGGTAAGCGCATCCGGAGCGCCCAGATAGATGGCAGTCCAGTTGTCAAATTTTTTCACTGCTGAACCGGGTTGACCGCCGCGGATGAATCTGCCGATGACCTCGGCAGCGGGGTCATTGATGACGAATTTCATATACTCCTGATCGGTGAAGTGCCACACCCGGTAGGTTACCAGATCCGCCAGACCCCAAACCGGTTCGGTATTTTTGGCAAGGGCATGGGATTTGACCGGTTCCTGGGTGAGCAGTCCCACGCCGTCCATAGCGAGGTCGATGCCCATGACTTTGGAAGCCTCTTTGAGCCGGAAGCCTTTGTCGGCGGAGAGCAATCCGGTGGTATAGAGGAAAACCAGTGTACGGTTATCGCTTTTCAGAGATTCGATGACCTTTTTCTGCTGCGCATTGAGTTCCAGTTTGGTCAGGAAGATGATGGTTTTGTAGTTGCCGCGCTCCTGGGCATGATCGAAAAAATCATTACTGTAGTAGAAGTCGAACGGCACTCCGGAAGCGTAAAGGTAGTTGGCAAAGAGCAGCGTGACGGGGAGCGAAAGTTTGCTGAAACTGTGATAGAATACCGCATCGTGATCCAGCACCACTGCCACATCGGGTTTGAATGTATCCGACGGTTTGCCGGCGATGCGGTTGGCGATAACGCTGTTTTCTTTGATGATCTCCAGCACCTCTTTATTTTGGGCGAAGTACTGATCCATATCGTAATACCAGTACCCCATGCCGCGGGCGATCTGGAAACCGGTGATGCGGTTCAAAATCGCCCGGAACATCGCCGGGGTGGTGGCTCTGCCGTCATCCTCGATATCCATTTCGCATGCGGTACGGGTACTGTTGGTACGCAGATCCAATTCATTGATGATCATCACGCCGTTTTCGCGCATGGTATCGTAGGCGGCATTGGGTGATGCCGGTCTGCCGGGACGGCGGTAGGAGTAACCGACGCAGTCGCGCAGAGAGGTGAATCCGGTTTCTCCGGCAGAAACCAGATCGATCCAGGATTTGTTGAAACTGCCGGGGGTCATGATATGGGTGAACATGGGTCTGCCGGCAGCTTCTTCCAGACGTTTGCGGAAGTATTCTGCGACTTCCAGCTGCATATCGTTGTGGTAACGCAAAGCGTCGATGACCGCCTGATCGGTTTTGGGATTGAGCATGGCTTTATTCCTGACGGCATCCAGATCGGGGAGGCTTTCGCGGGTGGGGAAGTTGAATTCTGCTTTGGGATCGTTCCATGCTTTGCGGAGATTTTCAACGGTGCCGTATTTTTTCCGGAGGAATTTGGCGAATCCTTTACGGGCGGCGGGGCTGTAATCCCGGCGGTGGTATCCGGTGAGGAACTGTCCGTCCTCGCCGATGCAGAAGTCAAATCCGGCGAAAGCGTTGAACATGCCGGTCGATTTCAGATGTTCCACGTAGGCGACCAGTGCATCGCCGCAGGTTTTACGCCACGTTTCTGAAGCGTAGGAAGGATAGTACTGCTGGCTGCCGCTTTTTTCTTTGACAAAAGCGTGGACCGCCTGCATATCGCCGTCCCGGGAAACGCCCAGCAGCCCATCTTTATTCTGCCAGATCTCATCGGAGAGATTCTCAAAACCGGGATAGCCGCCAAAAGTCACCCGCAGCATCAGCGTGGCATCGGGAATCGTGCGCAATGCTTTGATGATCTCTTTATCCGGCACGGAGAAGTCCATTTTGTCCACACCGTTGGCAAGGATGTTGAAGCCTTTTTTACGGGCACCGCCGGCACCGACATGGAGATAGTGGATGGGGACACCGGCATCATACATCTCTTTGAAGTGGTTTCGCAAGTTGGCAGTCTGGGTGAGGTACATGATCGGCGCGGCAACTTTGCCGTCGATATAAAAGCGCAGAGATCTGCCCTCTTTTTTGACTTCGACAGTGGCGGGTTTGCGTTTTTTGACCCGTTCGAGAGCTTCGGATTCAGAAAGTACCGGGCGGTCTTCAAAACGCAGCGGCAGCATGTGTATCGAATCCATTGCCGGGAAGGAGTCCCGTGCCCGTTTTTCCGCCCGGGTCATGGCAACCTGATCAAAATTGACCTGACAGGGACTGCCCAGGAGCATGATGCCGATCTGGAACTTCTTTTTGTTCCGGTCGGATTCTTTGACCCTGGCAAGGTACATCGTCGGCTGCCAGAAGTGTTCCGGGGAGTTGACCATCTGCGAAAAACAGGTGTAACTCGTACCGCTGTTGAGCGTCGGATCATACTGATACAGCGGGAAGCCCTCCCGGATGAAGCGGAAAAAAACCGCATTGTCCGGCTGGGCATTTTTGCAGTGATACCGTCCGGAAATGATATAATCTCCGGCGGGGATATCCCGCAGATCCGCCTTGTATCTGACCAGCAGCATACCTTTATTATTGGTTTTGACGATTTTCAGGGTCGGATTGCCGGTGGGAGTGACGGTATCATAATCTATTTGCATGAAACCTTCCGCGCCTTCGATTTTGACCAGTTCCCAATTCATATTGAGATCATCGTCATAGGCAAAGTTCTCCAGCAGGAGCATGTTTCTTTCCCGGAAAATTTTATGCGGAGCGGCAAAAAGGGTGGATGCGGTACTTAAAAGCAGAAGAGCAAAAATTTTTTTCATTGATATCAGCCTTTAAAACGTTTTGGTGTAGGAAATATTGGTCGTTTTCTTCTCTGCAACACTTTTTCCGCCAGCGGAGTTGACTTGTCCCTCGCTCCATGATTCAACGTGACCATCGACCATCAACATATTGCCGTTGCCATTATGCGCCAATGCGAATGACCCGTCATTATAGGTATTGGGAGCAACCCCGTAGCCTGATCCGCTGATCTGCCGGATCACCTGATGCATGTGTTTGCGACCTTCATCCCATGAATCCGCAACCAGACCGAATGATGACGGATTCGGAATTTTTTTGAATATGTAATAACGGTTATTGTAATTGACACCGATATTAGCTTGACTTCCCACCGGAGTATAGGTAAAATCCGAATGCCACTCTCTCCAGGTGGATATCATGCCGTAGTGTCCGAGCCCCAGCGTAGAAAAGGGCGAGTTTTTCCGCAACCCGCCGAGCGGGCGGGAAAAAAAGTTTTCCCTTTCCCCCGCGCCTTCTATCTCTTTCAAAAAAAGCGGAATACTTTTTCGAAAATAATACAACAGCGAAACACATATTTGCCAAGTTTTACTTACGAGCAGTTCTATGAGGGTAAAACTGCGTTTTACCCGCCCATGGGCAGGAATGTTTTTACTTGACAGTTTCATAACGGCCTCCTTGTTTTTCAGTTGGGATTACCTTGGTACATTCAACAAACAACTCCGGATGGATGCGATAAACTGCAATATCATGATTTTCAACCAGTTCCGCATGACGAAAATCCGTTTAGCGGCAAGCGAAGAAATCGCTGGTGATTCGTTTCACTTGTCATTATAACGATTACTATATCACGGCAATTACACTTTGTCAAGGGTACGATAATAAAAATTTTGCAATTCTTGGATGGCTACCCTTTGAATCCGGGCATCAAACTGCCGGAGGAGGTGAGCAAACTCTCCGGTGGTTCAGGAGGATGCAGGATCACTTTTTATTTGGTGTGAAGATCGTGAAATTTTTCCGGTCAGGTATCCGCATCGTTCCGTAGAAAATCAGCCATAAGATGAAGTTGCAGATCCCGACCGCTTCAGATCCGGCAAGAAATCCGGAAATCACTGCGATAGCAATACCAGCCGGCAAGGCGTGGGGAATTTTTTTGGATGTGACCATGATATTCATGGAAACCAGCAGAAACATACAGAACCAGGTCAACACGAATGTAAAACACACCCTGTCATGAAGTTGCTCAACCGCAGTAATATCCGCACACCAGCAATAGATAACTATGGCATTGTAGAGCATGAATATGCTCCAGCTGAAACTGCGCATCAGCGAACAGATCAGCTGCAGAAACGACATTTTTATCATTTTTTTGGAATCGGTTCCACACATGCATAATCCGCTTAAAATCGGCGCGATCATCAGAATCAGTCCCATCCACCACAGAGAATGGCCAAAAACCCAACTCAACGGGAGAACAAATGCACAGAAGGTCAGAAAGGCGGGAGCTTTTTTAAGCTGGATGCCGGCTCCGCCGATGGTATATGCCGCAAGCGCGGCAAGGGTGATCCATGCCAGCAGTGACAAACCGATCGTTATCCAGAATGAGTCGGTTTCCCAAAAAAGGAATGTTCCGATAACCGCCGCAAAGATACTTGAAGTGACCGCGATCAGAGTACCGGTGAAATCACTGCCGCTCCCGGTCAATTCACCGGCATCAGCCAAATTGCACTGTCCGGTGATGATGTTGCATGCTTTTTGCCAAAGTTCGATGCTCCGGGCAACATCTGCCTCTTTCCAGGCGGCTTCGGCCTGCTGCCGCAAAGTGGTGTACTCATCGGCAGGAGATTGCTTTTTTGCCGCAAGCTCCTTTTCGCACCGGAGTGCTTCCCGCATCGGGTCAAAGAGTCGGCTTGCTTCCATTGCCGCAATGATATTATTCACCGAAGTACGCCGGAAACGGGCGGCATCAGCATGATCGGCAAGCGCGGCGGCTTGCTCCGCCCGGGCTTTGGCGGCAAGATAATTTTCCGGAAGCGGCAACGAATATTGGGCAAAGACATTTTCCCATGCACCGGAGATCTGCTCATATTGGGCAGCGATGTAAGAAATGCTCTGATTGAATTCCTGCCGGAGTAATTTCTTTGCCTCATGCAGCAAAGTCACGGTCTTTTGCAAATCATTGTGTTTAGTGGCATCTTTGACCAGTTTTTGCTGTTTGACAAACACTTCCGAGGGGGTGATCTCGTAATCAGCCATTGTTTTCAAAGTATCTTTCAACTCATTATTAAGATCATCGATCTCCTCTTTGAGTTTTGCCACATCGGTATTTATAATGCGCTGTAACGCTCCGGATGCCTCTTTCCACATGGCAAGCGATTCATGCAGATCGGTGGTTGCTGCGGCATTCTTTGAACGCAGATATTCATCCGGCAGTGGGATGCCGCAATTGGTGATCTGCGTGACAGCCGAGCGGATATTTTTTTTCAAACCGTCGATCTGCCGGCGGATATCTTCCCTGGTTTTGGACCAGTCATCGATCTGGAGTTTCAAATGCCTGATCAATGTGTCCATCATCTCGGCGGCATCGCTGAATTTGGCTTCACGCCACGCATTGAATGCCCGGATTTTCAACTGGCTGTCGGCATCTGAAGCACTCAAATGATGGTCGATCAGGGATTTTTCCAACTGCTCCAATTCCTGCACTTTCGAGATGACTTGCAATTCAATATCGATCTGCGAATCGATACTTTTTGCCAATTTTACGATCATTGCCGCGTCGTCGCACAGGGTCAACTGCTGCTGCAATCCGGTCAACTGACCGGGAGTGACCATGCCGGCGGCAGAAAGGCGGTGCTGGAACTGGTCAACACGTTTGAAAACTCCGCTTTTATAAGCCTCTTTTGCCGAAGCAAGTTCTTTTTCCAAAACCGCGATCGCCGCCGGAAAAAGTCCGGCGGCTTTTTCCTGATCGCCGGAATTGACCAGTGCCAGAATATCGGTAACGGATTTTTCTGATGAAGCCGGGAGTTTGCCATCCAGCAATGCCAGCATTTTTTGAAGTTCCTCAATACGCTTTTGCGAAGCGAGATTTTGGGCGGCAAGTTTTTTCTCCCGCTCCAGACGGGATTTTTCAGCGGCAACTGCGGTAACGGCAAGTTCGTTGAATTGCCGGAGAAAACCGGTTTCCGCCGTGAAATCCCCGGTTTTGCGGGCAAATTCCGCCTGCCGCTTGAATTTTGCCATTTCCGGAGAAACGGTCAGATTGCAGTTTTTCAGAGCCTTTTCATTTTCTTCAGCGGCAAAAAGTATGTCATAGTAGTTGTCCGGTTTGGGCAGTGAACTGAATTTCTGCAGTTCCTCATCTTCGCCCCAGCCGTTGAAAAGTTCCACTTTATCCCAATTATCGACATTGCCAGTCCAGCAGATATTCTGGACGCCCGGTGAAATCATGTTATCCTGCAGCTGTTTGCGGAACTCCCGGAATCCTTTTACCGTCCGGTCGGCAATGGTTTTCAATAACGCATTGGTAAAGCATCCGTGCCGCGAGGAGTTATCTTCAAACGCCTTTTCCCCGGAAGAACAGGAGTTCAAAATCAGCGGCGGAATAAAACCGCGCTGCTCTTTTACCGCATTGCCCAGCGAAATACTCCGGCTTGCATCACAAACATACATCGTACTGCGCCCGGCAAGCAGATTGTCCCGGCAGCAGTCCAAAATGAAAAGCCGCTGTACTCCGGGGCGGTTGGTCATGCTGATCAGTGCCGACATCGGCAGTGAATCGACCATGTAAAGATTCGGATCGGCATAGCCGTCTTTGGCGATCAGATAGTGTTCGCCGTTGAATTCCCTGCCGTGTCCGGCAAAGTAAAATACCAGCAGATCATCGGGATGCAATTTTTCGCATACCTTACCCAGTTCAGCGAGGATTTGGGGACTTCCGGCATCCTTATCCAGCATCAGAACAGACGATTCAAAACCTGAAGCGCAGAATTTACCGTACAATGTTTTGGCATCATTGCACGCACAACGCAGCGGAGTAATGTCATGCGAATAGTTGTCGATCCCGACAAAGAAAGCATACCGGTTCATAAATACCCTGACAACAAATAAAACAAAATAAATAAACGGATGAATATTCTATACTATAGCACATAAACCCCGTATTGTCAAGTTAAAACCGGCAGTTGACTTTTTAACGGCAAAAACCGGCGGTTGAGCGTCGAACCCCTTTTTTGCAAACTTTTTTCGCAAAAAGGGGTTGACTTTTCCATTGGCGCATACTATATTATATGCACACCCATAAGATATGGGCGGTTAGCTCAGTTGGTTAGAGCGCTGCTTTCACACGGCAGAGGTCACGTGTTCGAGTCACGTACCGCCCACCAGGCTTCACAAAGGCAACCAAAGAAATTTGGTTGCCTTTTTTACGCCCGGGCAAGCCATAGGCGCAGACCGGAGCGGAAATTGGCGTAGCCAAAGTGAAGCCTGCCGCGGCGTAGAGGAGCGTCAGCTCCCGAAGCCGGGCAATGCCGCACAGCTTTATGGCAAACTTATCCAGCAGCAGTTCTCTCCATAGAGAACCACATAGACTCTCAAAAGCGTGTGTTTGAATAGAAATCTCTGAAAATTC
>SUWL01000024.1 GCA_015061495.1 Lentisphaerota bacterium | reverse complement strand
AGTACCGCTTTTCTTGAAAAGGGAAGTGGGGTTTGGGGAGAGGGGAAAAACCTCTTTTCCCGTGAAAAGAAGTTTTTCCCCTCTTCCCAAGAGCGCATTCACTTTAATAGAATTGCTGGTTGTTATTGCAATTATTGCCATTCTGGCGGCGATATTGCTGCCGGCACTCAACTCCGCCCGTGAACGCGGACGTGCCGCCAGCTGTATCAACAATCAGAAACAGCTGGCACTTGCCTGCCGCAGTTACGTGGATGATAATGAAGGATACTGGATGGCTACTGTCAAAGACGAAGCCAAACACTATCTGCACGGCTGGGCAACGAAATTGCGCAAAGGCAACTATGTGCCTTCAACCAAAGGTCCCGGAGGAACAGACCGGGTGGATTTGTATTGTCCTGCCGCAAACCCTGCGGACTACTTTGACACACTTGCAGAAGATAATCAGCCGCCCTATATGATCAACAGCATGCTTGCGACGTATCATGGCGGCTGCGGCAGTTTGAACAGCTACAATCCTTCCAGTGCCTGGGCATACGGATCTGTCGGTATCAAAGATACGGTGATCAACAATCACTCGGATTTCATCATTCTTGCCTGCAAAAAATACAAGGCAAACCATAATACTGCGGAAAATATGTTTTGGCAGTCCACTCAATTCAGTTTGAAATCATGGGATGATGCCGGTTCCGGCAAGCACAAAATGAATACCGACATTCATAACGGCGGAGCCAATTATGCATTCTCCGACGGTCACGTTGCTGCGATCGGGGCGCAGGAATTGCGTTTGGAAAAATTCATGCTGCGGCGGGAAAAATCCGATGCAACACATCGTGCTAAAAATGCTTTCAATCAGTAAAAGGAGTTGATATGATGAAATTTTTGGGAACCGCTTCATTGCTCTGCTGTACTGGAGTGATGATGGCGCAATCTTTGCCGGAAGTCAATGCTGCAAAAGCATGGAACAAGCCGGTTTCCGCAGTAAATATCGAACAAGTCAAACCGCAATTCAGTGACGGTAATATTATTGTTTGCGGCAATAAGAGTATTACTCCGCTGCCCAATGGTAAAATCCGGATCAATTGCGGCGGCAGACAACTTGCGGAAATATTCAATTATTATGTGATTTCAGATACAGCGACCAAAAAGATCGATTGGGGATCACACGATGTTAAAAGCAGTTCGGTAAAACGTGACGGCAATAAAATCATCTGGCAGTTGAAAAAACAGACCGCTCAAGGCTCGTGGGTTTCCGGAGAACAGACTTTGGAAATTCTGGATGACGGCAGATTGAAAATCGCCATCCGGATCTTTGCTCCGGATAAAGGCAATTACAAACTGCATTCCCAACGCGGTTCGCTCTGGCTGGTGCTGCCTGCGGCACAGGCAGACGGCAGTATCGTGAATTGGAACGGTAAAGATTACAAACTGGCTCTGAATGGTTCTGCGATTCCCGGTGATTGGAAAAGTGCGGAATTCAAAACAGTATTCTATGCGGATAATCCGGAGTTTTCCTTCATGGTATCTGCTCCCAAACCGGGGATATTTTCCCGGTTGTTCCTGAGTCTGCCCAAGACCCGCAACTTCCGGACGGTTTTTGAATTCGGTCAGGAAAAGAGCCGATACGGAGAATTTTATCTGGATTTGCGTCTGGCACCGAAAAAAAAAAGTAATTTGAATGCCCGCGGCGGGATCGATTTCAAAGCTCTTGACGATCTGGAAATGCCAGAACTGCGGAAAAATTTGCTGCCCAACAGCAGTTTCGAGCAGGGACTTGCCGGTTACCGGATGAAACATCCCAATCGTGACCGGCAGTGGCACTGGACCCCTTTTTCAATTGTTGATAAAGGGGCTTTTCATGGTAAGTATGCACTTGAAATGCACGCCCGCAATATTCCGGATGTGGATGAACGCCGGTTGGCGTATGGAGTTAATCTGACCACCATGGCGATTCCCTGTCTTCCGGGGGAATATACCATTAGTTTTACTGCTAAAAGCAGTGAAAAAAACGGTTCCCGGCTCAATTTCTGGATACCCCGTTTTACTTCCGGCAGTGTTTATGCTTACTTTTCCAACCGGGGCAAAGGTTCTTTTGCGTTGGATGATCAATATCGCCGGTACAGTGCGACATTCACCGTTACCCAGGCGATGCCGGTGGAGATCCACTTCAATGTCTGGAGCGCATCGGATAAAGATGCCAAAGTGACGATTGATGCCATTCAGCTGGAAAAAGGCAGTAAGATGACCGCTTACGATGCTCCGGATACCATGGGGTATCTGCGCACTTCTGAACCGGATAATTTCATATCCGCTGCCAAAGCGGTCAATGGAAAAATGGAACTTTTTTCCGTCAACCGTTCCGCCGGAGGCACTTTGCTGCTGGAAGTGAAAAATTTTTTCGGAGAAATCGTCCTTCGCCGTGACTGTCCCTTTGTCACCGATGAAAAAGGCAGTGCCGTGGTCGATCTGCCGCTGGATGATGTCCCCGGCAAAGGGGTATTCGTCATCAAAGCCCAATACCGTTTTGCCAACGGCAGCAGCAGTTATGAATTTCACCGTTTTGCCAAAGTGGATTTCCTCAATGGCACGCATAAGCTCAAAAAGATATTTTCCTGTGATTATGATACACCGGAACGTGCCTTTGACTATTTGAAAAAACTTGACCGTTTCCGTAAACTGGGGATCGGTGCCAAAGGACACCATTATTCATTTGACAAAATCATCTGGGATACGGAGTTGTCTTACGGTATTGAACCGATGACGGCTTTTACCATGAGTGAGATCCGCAATGAAAAACGCCAAAGGATCGGTTTCGGGATCGCGGATTCATCCAAGTGGGAAGCCGGATTGAGTGCCGATGATCCCAGGTTAATGGTGCGGGATTATTATCTCGACAACGGCGGTAAGATCACTCCGGAATATCTGGAAAAAGTGAAAAACGCCGCTAAAAAACTTGCCGCCAAACACCCGCATGTGAAAATCTGGAACTTCGGAGGAGAGGTTTCTGCCCGCTTTCCCTATGCCTGGTGGAGCAAGGATGGCACGATGGATCAGTATGCCTGGCACTTCGCCCAAATAATGAAAGCGTTTTCCGATGGCGTCCGGGCGGGCAATCCCGGAGTAAAAGTCACCCAGGAAGATCCCTGTAATATGAATCCGGACGGCGGTATTGCTGAAGTTGACCGTTTCCTTTACTACAGCAATAAGCTCGGTGCAAAATACGATATTATTTCCATCCATCCGTATCGCTACAGCCCGGAATCTCCTGATCTGGAAGAAGATACTGCCAGGTTGTTCGCCGTCCTTGAAAAACACGGTTATGGCAAAACTCCTGTTTCCTGGCCGGAAATGATGCACTGGGGACCGTATCACATCCCGGCATGGGGAACCGAATTTGCCCGCTGGGTTTCGATCCCGGCGGCGTGGCCCGGCGGAGTATTGAGTTACGATATGGGCAGATATGAGCGTATTTCCGCATCCTTTTACGCCCGCTCATTTCTGGTTGCCCTGCGGCACAGTGACCGTATTGTGACCGCGACGATGGGCAATATGCGGAACAACTTCGCATTGGATGTGATGTTTACCCCTTATGCTGCGAGTCTGGTTTCCAATACCTTGAGTAATATTCTGGGAAATTCCAGTTTCATAAAAGACATCCGCTTTGCGCCCTATTTACGGTGTTACATTTTTGATGACGGCACCGGTCGTCCGGTGGCGGCAGTCTGGTGCCATTTGCCGGCGGTCGATGAGGGCAAAGTTGATGCGCCTATTGTGGAAGCTGACTTCGGCAATGCTCTGGAATGTGTACTTGATATGATGAATTCACCCCGCAAATTCACCCCGGGCAAATTCCGGTTTCCGGTTTCCGGTCTGCCGATCTTTTTCCGGGGCAAAAAAGGTACTGCCGATGAGTTGATCAAGGCATTCAGTAATGCGGCCGTTGTTTCCGGTGAAGGGATTTCCCCGGTGGAAACCAGCGTTTACATCTCATCCGGAACCAATGCGGATGTGGAAGTAAAGAATTTTCTTTCCAAGCCTTTCCGCGGTACGATCAACGGTCATAAACTGGATATCCCCGGCAACGGCAGGATTCGGATTCCGCTTAAATTGGCTAAACCATTGGCAGCTGACCGCATTTTTTCCCAGCCATTTGATTTCACCATTACCGGCGATAAGAGTTCTTACAACTATCAGGTGGATATTTACGGTGCCAAAGTGCTGAAAATCGCTGATGATGTCACGCTTGAAAGTGTGGATTTCAGCCGGATGCCGGCGATTCCTCTGCCGGGTAAGGAAAAAGGAACGACTTCGTCCGGAGTATTCCGTGCCGGATGGAACAGCAAAGCACTTTTTCTGGAATTTGAGATCACGGATGACAAATTCTGCCATGTTGAATATGAAAAGCCCGGTGCCCGCTGGAATAATGATTGTGTACAAATTTATATTGACACTCTGGCGGACGGAAGGAATAAAAAAGCGCGCAAATTTGATGAAAATGATTACTCCTACGCACTTTTCCCGGCGGCAGACGGCAAGAGTGCGCGTTTCTATCGGGTGCGTTCGGTAGATGGACAGCTTTCTCTGGGCAACAGTACGCCGCAGAATGATACTTTTGCGGATGATATTCCGGTGAAATTTATGCTCCGGGGTCAAAAGATCATCTACCGGACGGCGATCCCTGCCAAATATCTGCTGCCGTTGAAGTTGGAAGCTGGACGGTCATTCGGATTCGGACTCTTTATTCCGGACAGTGATGCTCCAATGGTGCGTAAAGGCAGTCTGTCAACAGTTATCGACGGCAATGTGAAACACAATAACCATCCGGCACACTTTCCCCATCTGGTATTTTCTCTGGATTGATCGGACGCATCGGTCAGATAAAAAATGATCCGGCAGTTTTAGGGAAACTGCCGGATCATCTGTTCAGAACTCTTGATCAGAAGCGTTTTTCACGGAACTGACGCGGTTCACGGGGGCGGGCTTCATTGACGACAGCCTTGCGTCCGCCGATGTCGTTGCCATTGAGGGCCTCGATCGCTTTTTTTGCCTCTTCATCGTTGGGCATTTCAACAAAACCGAAGCCTTTGGCTCTGCCGGTCTCGCGGTCATTGACGATTCTGGCGGCGGAAACTTCGCCGAAAGCGGAAAATACTTCACGCAGATCGTCCGGGGTGGTGCTGTACGGCAGATTGCCTACATAGATGTTCATTCCTGATTTTATCCTTTCTTTACAAAACGCTTTTCCGGGACCGTCCCAAAATAAGCCGTTTTTTTACAACTTATTTATAATTATATGAAAAAAACATTGCAAAGTCAATAGCAGATTGAGAAAAATTTGATTTTTTTTGAAAAACAACTGGATTTTTTGCAAAAATGCAGTAAATTATTCCGGAAAGGAAGATCAATATGGCTGAAAAAACTGCAAAAACCAATGCTTTGAGACTGGCAGAAAGTGCCGGATTGGATTTCGAAGCCTTTGAATATGATATATCAGACGGTAAAATAGATGCCAATTCCATTGCGGCAAAAATTGGACGTTCCCCGGAGGAGGTGTTCAAAACATTGGTTACAGAAGCTCCCGGACACGAATATTTCGTATTTGTTGTCCCGGCGGCATCTGAATTGGATCTGAAAAAAGCCGCCAAATCCTGCGGCAGAAAAAGTATTGATATGATTCCGATGAAAAGTCTGCTTCCGCTCACCGGTTATGTGCATGGCGGCTGTTCTCCATTGGGAATGAAAAAGTTATTTCCGACTTATATCGATGAAACGGCACAACTTTTTGACCGTATCTGGGTGTCCGGCGGCAGGGTTGGCTTAAATATTGCCGTTGTTCCGGATGCGCTGGCAGAACTTATCCATGCCGGATTTGCCGATATCGCCAAGTGATCTCCCCGGGTCACCAGAAGCGATGCGGGATGCCAAGAGCATCAGATATCCGGTCGCGGATGGGATGATCCGGGTGGTTGGGACTTAAACGGTTTTTGACAAAACCGACTGCAATATCTTCTCCGGGCATATAAAATCCTTCTGCTCCGGCGGCTCCGCCGTGTCCGATGAACATCCGCAAATCATTTGCCGGTCCGGCAAGTATCACTCCCAGGGCAAAGCGGCTCCACTCCTGTTCTCTGACCGGATCAGAGGGCTCCCGGAAAAGTTTTCCGGAGGCATAATCAAATGTTTCATCGCGCACCAGTTTCCCGCGCAGTCGGGCATAAAATCCGGCAAGAGCTTCAGCATTGCCGATCCCATTGAATGAGGGTACGCAGCAGCGGCGGATCGCCGGATTATTCATCACTTCGGCGCACCAATCCGGTTTGACCGGAATCAGCAGATCATCTGCCGGAACGACCCGTTTCGCATTATCATCATCGATCCCGAAAAATATCTTTCCGGTCACTCCCAATGGTTCAATAACTTCCTTTTTGAGCAGTTCCGGCAATGGAGTGCCGGCTGCCAGTTCCAGAGTATGCCCCAGCAGCCAGCCGAATGTAAGCGGATGGTAGTGGCACTTTGCCCCCGGCGGATTGCGCGGCACCATGGCGGCAATTTTTGAACACATCCCCTGCCAATCGGTCAGATCCGGTTTGCCGGAGGGCAGCAGATAAAGTCCGGCACGGTGAGAGAGCAGATGCTCAATGGTTATCCCGGCTTTATCGGGAGTGCGGAATTCCTGCCAGAATTCCGCAACCGGAGTATCATAGGTAAAAAGTCCCCGTTCTGCCAGTTTCCACGCCAGTGATGCCAGAAAAGGCTTCCCGGAGGAAAATAACGGAAATAAGGTATCCGTCGAAACCTCCTGCTGCTGATCCGGTGCCGTGTATCCGGAACAAAGGTCGATGACCTTTTCACCATGATCATAAATGCACAACTGGCAGCCGCACTCCCGGGATGATGCTGTTTCGTCATCCATGATCATTTGCAGGGCGATCGCCAATTGATGCCAATTTCTGTTTATTGCCATATCAGCCCCGGATCGTTGTGCATCCGTTTGCGCAGACGGAGTCTGCCAGTTTGATAAAATCATCCACACTTAATTTGTCCGGGCGCAATTCCGGGGCAAATCCGCAATCTGCGAGAATCCGGGCGGCTTTTTCTTTGCTGCCGATTGCCTGACCGAGAACTTTACCGATCTGTTTGCGGCGCTGATTGAAAAGGTTTCTGACCAGCGGAGTAAACAATTCCGGATGGATGTTTTCTGCCGTTCTGCAGTTGCGGACAAACGCCACCAATGCAGAATCGACTTCCGGAGGCGGGCAGAATACCTGTGGCGGTACGATTTTTGCGATTTCAACGTCATAAAACAGTTGAGTTCTGACGGACAATGCACCATACGCTTTGGTTCCGGGACCGGCTGCCAGCCGTTCTCCCATTTCTTTTTGGAGCATGAAAAACATCGACACCGGCTGATTGGCGGATTCGACTATTTTAGCGATAAATACCGAACTGATCGCATAAGGCAGATTGGCGACCGACCGGTAGGCAGTTCCTGCCGGGAACAATTCATCATAGTCAACTTTACATGCATCTGCTTCCACCAGTTTGAAGTTTTTCACTCCATGAAATCTTTTTCGCAGATATTCTGCCAGACGGTGGTCGAATTCCACAGCAGTAACATTGAAACCGGCATCAACCATTTTTTCGGTCAAAGCGCCGAATCCGGGACCGACTTCCAGCACATTGTCCCCGCATGCGGCTCCTGAATTGCGGACGATCCACTCCAGCAGATTGCCGTCAAGCAAAAAGTTCTGTCCGAGACCGCGTCCCGGACGCATACCGAGGGATTCCAGAGCGTTGATCAATTCCTGTTTATTCATATCAATGTTTCCCGCATCCGCAATTTCCGCTGCAGCAGTGTCCGGCGGATGGACACATATTCTGCATGGCACACCCGGAGTTACTGTTGCCGCCGGATATCGCACCGATCCTGCTGGGTTGTTTTTCCAGATTACCTGAACCGCATTCCGGGCACTCTGCCGGAGAATCAAATCTGGCGAGAAGCAGTTCAAAATCAGCATCGCATTCCGGGCAATGGTAACGGAATATGGGCATAAGGCAGATCCTTTAAGTTGATTTTTTATTGTACTGATGTTATATTATCCGCATAATACATAATATAGCACCAAATACGAAGGTTGTAAAATGGCGGGACGAAAAAAAATTTTTAACCGGCTGAAAGACAATTTTGAATCATTGGATGCTTCCAGCCGTCAGGCCGGATTGGCTTTATTGATGCGGGAGTGCGGTTTTTTTGAAACGGTATTCAATGCCGTGGACGATGGCATTCTGGTCATTGACCGGGAATTGCATTTGCGTTATTTCAACCGGGCGGCAAAAGAGCTGCTGGCTCTGCCGGAAAATACTTCCCTGCTGCGTTTGAGTCAGTTGTTGCCGGATATCAATTGGCAGCAGATCGTTCCGGAAGATGCCGCTAATTGGGATCGGGTTTCCCGGCAGGAGCTGCAGATACTCTATCCGGAACCGCGTTTCTTGCAGTTTTACCTTACTCCGCTTGGAGAAGGCAGCGATGCCGCGACCGTGATTTTGCGGGATGTTACTGAAAGCCGCCGCCGGGCAACCAGCGATCTGGAAAGGGAAACTGTCAAGGCTGTTTCGCAATTGGCTGCCGGAGTCGCCCATGAAATTGGCAATCCGCTCAACAGTTTGTCGATGAATCTGCAGATATTGGAGCGCGGATTTGATGATCCCGGTGAAGCTCTTGCTCCGGAAGATGCCGCAAAAATGATCCGGCGCTGCGAAAGTGAAGTTGAACGCCTGGACAGCATTATCCACTCATTTTTGACCGCGATCCGCCCGGGAAAATCCAGTTTGACACCGGTGGATTTGAGAGAGACAGTTTTTGAAGTGCTGAATTTTATGCGCCCGGAAATCGAAGCACGGATGGTCGCGGTAAATTGCCAGTGGGCAGATAATATCCCGAAAATCAAAGGAGATGCGGAACAATTAAAACAGGCGTTTTACAATATCATCCGCAATGCGGTACAGGCGATGAGCAACGGCGGGCGGCTGGATATTTACGGCTATTATGCCGGTGAATTCTGTATTCTGGAATTTTCAGATTCCGGTAAAGGGATGAATCCGGATGATCTGCGTGAGATGTTCGTGCCTTTCAAGACCGCCAAAGCAGGCGGTAATGGCATCGGTACGATGATCATAGAGCGGGTTTGCCGGGAGCATGGTGCTGAATTGGGGGTGGTTTCTGCCGAGGGCAGGGGAACGGTTTTTCAGATCCGTTTCCCCGATGGTCGCCGCCGGGTACGGATGCTGCCGGGAAATTGAGTTTTTTTATATGAAGAAGGGTTGTTTTTATGACTTTGTGTGTTATATTATCAAAGTGTCCGTTTCAACCCTTAAAAAATAAGAAGGAAAAGAAAAATGGCTATTGAACTTAAAAAAGATGCCGCGTATTCACTTCTCGTTCCCACCAGTATGGGAGTCCGTCTGACTCCGGTCAACGGTCAGCCTTTTCACTGCAGTGACACCTTTCAGATGCAGGTTACCAGTGCTGAAACCAACGTCGCCAGCATTGCGTCTTTCCTGGGACTCAAGGTCAAAGTTCTGACTGCGTTTGTCAAAGACAGCCCGGTTGCCCGTATGATCAAAGACAATCTCGCCGGCCGTCACATGGATTATGAAGGTCCGGAAATCGAGCAGGGCGGTCCCTGGGGATACCGTCACCAGTTCAACCTCGCCGACAGCGGTTACGGCAGCCGTGGCCCCCGGGTTCAGAATGACCGCGCCGGTGAAGTCGGCCGTCTGTTGAATGTCAAATATTTTGATCTGGAACGTATTTTCGGTCAGGAAGGTGTGCAGATCGTTCACCTTTCCGGTCTGATCGCTGCGATGAGTCCGGATACCAGCAAATTCTGTCTGGAACTTGCCCGTACTGCGAAAAAATATGGTACTAAAATCTCTTTCGACCTCAACTACCGTGCTTCTTTCTGGAAAGGCCGCGAGGAGGAACTCAGTGCTGTATTCAATGAGATCGCTTCTCTGTCCGACATCCTCATCGGTAATGAAGAAGACTTCCAGCTCTGCCTGAAAATCCAGGGCCCCGAAGCCGGCGGCAAAGGTATCGCCGAGAAGATCGGTAACTTCAAAGAGATGGTCGAACGCGTCAAAGCCGCTTATCCCAATGCAGTCGCTTTTGCCACCACCTTGCGCCAGGTTATCAATACCAACGCCCACTTGTGGGGTGCGATCACCAATGTCGATGGCGTCTGGCAGGTCGTTGAACCCCGTGAGATCCACGTGCTTGACCGTATCGGCGGCGGCGATGGATTTGTCGGTGGTTTCCTCTACAGCATTCTGCGCGGCTGGGAACCGGAAAAATGGATCCAGTTCGGATGGGCGACCGGTGCTCTGGCAACCACTCACCTTACTGACTATGCTCAGCCTGCTGATGAAGAACAGGTTTGGAGCATCTGGAACGGTAATGCCCGCGTGAAACGCTGAAATTTATTCAACGCGGTTTGCCGGGGAATGCTTTTTTTGAAGTGTTCCCCGGTTATTTTTTGCTGATTTTCTTGAAAAAAATGCTTCCGTGGGGTATATTAATGTTGAGTAAATAGAACCATGTTTTCAGCATAAAAGGAGAAAAATATGACTTCCGATGAAATGATCCGGACTCTTGAGTTTATGGGAAAAAAGGCCAGACGGGCATCTGCCGCTTTAGCGGTACTGCCGCCTGATGCCAAAAGCGGTTGTCTTATTGCCATGGCAGATGCTTTGCTCGCCCGGAACAAAGAGATCGCAGCTGCCAATGAAAAAGATATTGCCGCCGCCAGAGCCAATGGAATGGATGCGGCAAAAATCGACCGTCTGATGTTGTCAGATGCCCGGATCGCGGCAATGGCGGATGGCTTGCGGCAGGTCGCCGGGCAGAATGATCCGGTCGGCAGGGTCCTGTCGGAGAATATTCGTCCCAATGGTTTGAAAATCACCAAAATATCTGTTCCTTTCGGTGTGATCGGTATTATTTATGAGGCACGTCCCAATGTGACCGCCGATGCTGCGGGGATTTGTATCAAAGCTGGAAATGCGGTGATCCTTCGCGGGGGCAAAGAGGCATTTCATTCCAACTCCATGATCGCTGCCATCCTCAATGACAGTGCCGCAAAGTGCGGGTTGCCGGATGGGGTGGTACAGCTGATCCCGTGGACAGAACGTGAAGCGGTGAAATATATGCTTAAAATGGATAAGTATATCGACTTGGTGATTCCCCGCGGCGGAGAGGGATTGATCCGGACCGTGGTTGCCGAAGCAACCATGCCGGTGTTGAAGCATTACAAAGGCGTGTGTCATCTGTTCGTTGATGCCCGATGTGACATGGATAAGGCGGTGAATATCATCGTCAATGCCAAATGTTCGCGTCCGGCGGTATGCAACGCTTTGGAAACTTTGCTTATTGACCGTTCGATACTTCCGGAATTCGCTCCTGCAATCGCATCGGCACTGCAGGCTAAAGGTGTTGAACTGCGTGGTGATGCTGAATTTTGTTCTCTGGTTCCGGGTGCCGTCAAAGCTGTGGAAGAGGATTATTCTGCAGAGTATCTGGCGTTGATTCTGGCGGTGAAAACTGTTGAAGATGTGGATGCTGCGGTCGAGCATATCAATCTTTACGGTTCCAGACACAGTGACGGTATCATCAGTACCATCCCGGAAAATATCGCCTACTTTACCGGTAATGTCGATTCATCTACGGTGTATGTAAATGCTTCGACCCGTTTCACTGACGGGGGAGAATTCGGTATGGGCGCTGAAATCGGGATCAGTACCGATAAACTTCATGCCCGCGGACCGATGGGAGCGGATGAATTGACGACTTACAAGTATATTGTATACGGGGATGGGCAGGTGAGATAATTCGGTTTTTTTAATAAAAAAACTTGAATTTTGCCAATAAATGTGTTATATTCTCCATCAAACATCAATAATTGCGGAGATTGCTGAATAATGATCGTTGCGATGAAAAAGGTAACGCTGTTCGTATTGCACAGTGAGCAGGAGAGCGCATTGTCTGCACTGCGTGATCTTGGCGTTATGCAAATTACGTTGGACAGCCGTTTTTCCGCAAGCAGTGTTTCCGCCGGGGAAAATTTGCAAAATTGCCGCCGGGTACTGCAGATCATGGAGCAGACGGCCGCAGACCATAAATTGCCACCACCGGAAAAACTGCTTTCCGGAAATTCTGGTGAATTGATCGCTGAAGTTGATCGCATTTATGAGCGGCTCAATCAGATAAATACCTCCCTTAATGATATCCGCCGCCGATTGGAAATGTTGTCGGTTTGGGGGGATTTTGACCGTTCTCTGCTGGATAAACTTCAGGCGGACGGAGTGAATATCGTGCTTTGCCTGGGAGGAAATGAGGATCTCCGTCTGGCACAGACCAAAGAGAATATTCAGTGTTATGAAATTTGCCGGAACAAAGGCAAAGTTGCTTTTGCATTGGTTGCACTCGGGGAGTTTGAGGTTTCTGAATTTCCGACAGTTGAACTCAATGAAAATGACGATCCGCGGCAATTGAAAAAGACTCTTGCGGTACTGGAAAAAGAAGAACGTCAGTTGAATGCCAGGATCGTTGATCTTGCCGGTAAGCGGAGCATTTTGCAGCAGGCGGTCCGGGATGCGGAAGGTGTGCTTGAATTTTGCCGGGTTCGGGATGCGGTAACTGAACATGATGCGATCGTGACGCTTTCCGGCTTCGTTCCTGCTCCGGAAATGGACAAATTGGCTGTGGCTGCCGGAAAGAACGGATGGGGATTCTGCAGCAGTGATCCGGCGGAAGATGATGAAGTGCCGGTATTGCTTGAGAACAACCGTTTTACCCGGATCATCAAACCGCTGTTTGATTTTCTGGGAATCGTGCCGGGCTATCGGGAAATCGATATTTCCGGTGCCGTACTGATTTTCTTTACTGTTTTTTATGCGATCATTCTGGGGGATGCCGGGTACGGGATTCTTTTTGGAGTGGTATCCGGATTCGGATTACTGGCGGCTAAAAAAGTTCCGAAACTTTTACCGCCGATGAGATTACTGTTGATTTTGAGCATTGCCGCCACGATATGGGGGGCGCTTTGCGGCAGTTGGTTCGGGTTGTCGGTGTTTCCGTGGAACAATAAGCCGATCCCCGCATTGGAGTGTTTCCGGGATTTTGCTGCCAGCAGTGCCAAACAGGCAAATATTCAGTTTTTCTGTTTCGTATTGGCGGTGATCCAGCTTTCGGTCGGTCGTATCTGGCGGGTAATCCGGGAGCGGAACTGGCGGGCGGCCGGGCAGCATTTGGGGTGGACTTTGATCATTTGGGGAAATTTTTTCCTCACCATCCGGTTGATCGTTTATCCAGGTGAATTTCCTTCATACATGTATGCGTTGTACGGGGTTGGATTACTGATGGTCATGGGATGCGGAGTTAATTGGAAACAGGCTTCAGATGTGTTCCAGTTCCCGTTTGATATCATTGGCAGTTTTACTGACGTGTTGAGTTATATCCGGTTGTTTGCAGTCGGACTTGCCGGTGCATGTATCGCCGGCAGTTTCAATGGGATGGCATTTGATCTTGCCAAAGTTTCGGCATGGCTGATTCCCGCCGGAGTATTGGTCGCTCTGGTGGGACATGCACTGAATATCGCATTGGCATTGTTGAGTGTACTGGTGCATGCGGTACGCTTGAATACCCTGGAATTTTCCAATCATACCGGGTTATCCTGGAGCGGACAGAGTTTTAATCCATTCAAATCAAATAATAAGGAGGAAGAAACAAAATGAATTCAATGCAGGCATTGGCTATCGGTGTCGGTTATGTGGCGGTCGGTCTGGCAGCAGTCGGTTCGGCAATTGGCGCAGGAACTGCCGGGGCAGCGGCAATCGGTGCATGGAAAAAATGTTATCAACAGGGCAAAGCTGCACCGTTCCTGTTGATCGCGATGGTCGGTGCGCCTTTGTCACAGACGATCTACGCCATGTTGATGATGGTGCTTTCCAAACAGGCGATCGTGGAAAAACCGCAGTATGCTCTGGCGTACGTTTGCATGGGATTGCTTGGCGGTATTGCCCAGATGGTGTCAGCGATTTTTCAGGGGCGTTGCGGTGCAAATGGCTGTGTGTCTTTTGCGGAAACCGGTAAAGGTTTTGCCAACTATCTGATCGTGCTTGGCGTGGTTGAAACGTGTGCGATTTTTGCGCTGGTGTTTTCCTTTATGGCGATGCCGTAATCAAAAGTTGTTCTTTTATGCCTCCGGAAAGATCGTCATTCCGGAGGTTTTTTTGTCGAAATCATGAAAAAAATTTTTATAAACCATTCAGTTGATCCTGCCTTTAATCTGGCATTGGAAGAGTTGCTTGCTTCCGGCTCTGCTGATGAAGCGGTCATGTTGTGGCGGAATGCTCCATCGGTGATCGTCGGGCGTAACCAGAATACCTTGGCAGAAATCGATCCGGTTGCTGTCCGGGAGCGTAATATTCAGGTCGTCCGCCGGATCACTGGCGGCGGGGCAGTGTATCACGACTTGGGCAATGTCAACTATACTATAGCAGTTGATGACCGGCAATTGGACAGTGGATCATTTGCGCGTAATGCCCGGATGATCATTGATGTACTCCGCAAATTTGATGTTCCGGCCGAGTTCAGCGGACGCAATGACATTCTGGTTGACGGCAGAAAAATTTCCGGCAGTGCCAAAAGTGTGCTTGCCGGGAGGACGCTTTTTCATGGGACATTGCTGTTTGATACCGATTTGTCAGTGCTGTCGCAAGTGCTGAATCCCGATGAAGAGAAAATCCGGGCAAAAGGCATAAAATCGGTTAGGGCAAGGGTCGCCAATCTTAAAGAATTCCTGCCGGAATGGGACACTGACCGCTTTATAGAAGAGATGGCAGCCGGATTATTGCAGACCATGGAGGTGGATGCGGTTTCTGAAATCCCGGCATGGTTGTCGGAAAAAGCAGAACAGCTTGCCAACTCGAAATATCGTTCCTGGGAGTGGAATTATGGTTCTGTTACCGCCTACAGTTATCAAAATAAAAAACGTTTTGCATGCGGTGGAGTGGAGATCGGTTTCAATGTGAGAGACAACCGGATTTGTGACATGGCGATAAAAGGTGATTTTTTCGGAATGGAACCATCCACCGGATTGGCAGAAAAAATCAACGGCTCAATTCCACGGCTTGAAGATATTGCCGCAAAATTGGCCGTTGTTGACATTTCAGATTACATCAGCGGTATAAGCAAAGCTGAATTTCTTACTCTTTTCAAATTGTGACCATCGATTATTTCGTGATCAATTCAGCGAAATAATCCGGGAAGGCAACATTGCCGATTGCCTGCGGATAGGAAGATTCTTCCGGCAGAGAGTGCAGTCGGGAAAAGTTGCGGCGCACGATCATGATATGCCATTTTTCGCTCTTATCAAATTTGAATCCTTTAGCACGGAAAATTGACAGCGGAATGGTGACATCTGCACTCCAGACACCATTTTTAATACTGTTTTTGACCGTGAATTCGGGGAAAGCAGATCCCGGTTCCGGATAGAACATCGCTCCGGGGCCGAGGTGGTAGAAGCAGCTTTTCAAATTGTTCGGAGCGAAAACGATTTCCCACATGTCAGTTTTGTCTGCCGGTTTAAGGAATACGCGGACCGCATCACCCAAACGGTTCAGCGGGCTCTGATTTTCTTTGGCTTCGGAAATAATATCTCCATCGACCATTTCAAGTTTGAGATAGAGATTGTTTTTGTCACAGTCCATTTTTACTTTTGAACCATCCAGCGGGCGGCGGTTGAAAAGTTCCGGTTTGTTGGCAACCAGACGGAATTCTTCAGTTTCTCCGGCAACGAGTTTGTTACGGATCAGACCATTGTCGGCGGCAGAAAGTGCTGCGGCAGCACAAACAGCTGTAAAGATAAAAGATTTTTTCATGTTGTATACTCCTTGATTATAGATTATTTCAAAAGTTCGATTTGTGCGAAATATTCCAATGAATGATAGCCGCCGAATGTTTGCGGATAACTGGACAGCTCATATTTGTCGAGATAACGGCTGTAGTTGTAGCGGGCAGACTGGACCCGCCAATCTTCTCCGGGGGCAAAAGGAACAGTTCCTGCCGGATGTCCGGTTTTGAGATGGGGCAAATTGAGTTCTGCCAGCGGAATGGCAACCAGGATGATGCAGGATTGATCCCGGTCGTCACGTTTATTCAGAGTTCCATTGATGCGGGAGGTGACTTTGATTTTGACATCATCATGTTTGAATCCGGATGGAAGTCCGAGATTGGAACGCGAACCGTAGACAAAGCGGGTATTCAAATTGTTGGGAGTCCCGTAAATTTCCCAGTAATAGTTGCTTTTACCGGGCTTGATGAATATTTCCAGCACATCACCGTTTTTATAGAAGTGTCCGCCATCGCTGGTGGCATTGACCACGATGTCCGAATCAATGAATTCGGCACGTACATAGAAGTACTGGTCATCGTAAAGGTACTTTACACTTGCACCTTCTTCCGGTTTACGGTTGATGTCATTGACATTACCGATCAATTTGAGGAATTGTCCCGCCGGGACAGTTTCCCATGCCGGATTGTCGATCCCGGTAGCGAAGTCAAAATTTTTGACTTTCGGGACTTTGATCTTGGGGCGGAAGGTCCCGGCATCCGCCGCACTGCCGAGCAGTACGCTGAACATTGCCAGCAGCAGCACACATTTTTTCATAGTTACTTTTCTCCTGTTTTGTTGTTAGGTAACACTCTTAAAACGAGTACATCACTCTCCAGTTTCAATGATTTGAGATTGACTTTGGCCTTTATGAAATAACGCCGTTCCATGCCTTTTGAGATTTTTCGGATATTTTTAACAAACGGTAACTCTTTTGCGACCATTACTTTGTTATCCGGCATCAGGATCAGCGGGTGATGGAAAACCGGCCGTTTCAGGTCAAAAGACAGTTCGACCCAGTTTGCATCATCCGGCTTTTTCATACCAGTCAGCCAAGGTTGGGCAAAAAGTACGATATTGTCCGATTCATTACTGTACCACTCCGGGATCTCAATTTTTGTCATTCCGGTATTGGTCAGCATAAAGGTCAATACTGTACGCTCACCGGCATGTGCAGTCGGTTTGCCCACCAACTGCAAAGAGAGGTTTTTTGCGGATACAGGCTTGTACTTCGCTGTTCCATCGGGTACACCGAATGCCATTTTTTGCGGCGGCGGTGGCGGCTCTTTGCTTACACAGCCGGAGATGATTGCTGTCAGCAGTACCGCCGGCAGCAGTTTGACGTGATTCATTCGCCGGGATTCCTTTCTGTTGTTTGGGTTGCATTTTGTAATTCTATGAGGATCGACATTTTTTCTTCTTCGCTTACTGCATTGCGCAGTTTTGCAAGCAGTTCATTCTGGCTTAAGCGTTTGCGGCTTTCCAAAAGTTCTTTGACAGCTTCATTCAACGCTTTGAAACGTTTGTCAGGCATAATAGCAGACGGTTGATGGATGATTTTGCTTACTTCCGGGGAGGGAGAGGATATCAGCAGATCTTTCAACTGTCCTGCCAGGGATTCCATTTCATCATTGAGAGCAGCGTTGATCGCCAGATTCAGTGCTGCTTCAACCGGATTTTTGTCCGAAATCAGTTCCGGAGGTACCAATTCAGCGATTGCTCTGCCGCAGTTTATATCGGCAACGGCAAGTTCCAACAGAGTAACCATCGCCGCGCAAATTTCAGGTTTTGCGGTATTTTCAGGGGTCTCTTCATGTTTTATGACCGGATGGTATACGGAAGCTCCGGAAATTTCTGCTTTCATGGCATTTTCACTGATTTCCAGCATATCGGCAGCTTCTTTGGTGTAGACTTCCAATTCGACCTGATTATTGACCAGCCGGATGAATGAGGCGACAAACGCCGCTGCCTGACTTCTGCCGACAGGGGAGGTGAGATCGAATCTTTCCGGCAGGGTGTTTTTCAGAATATTCATCCATCCGGTCGTGTGCTGCAGCGCATTGGCAACGGCTTCGGCACCGCCGTTTGCAAACAACTCATCGGGATCTTTGCCTCCGGGGATTTGAAGCACCTTAAGATCGACTGACAACGGCAGCAGTATCTCCGCTGCCCGCAAAACCGCCTTTTTTCCGGCTCCGTCAGCATCGAATGCCAAAATCAGATTACGGGAATAACGATGGATGATTTTTGCCTGCTCCGGAGTGAATGCCGTACCTAACGGGGCAACTGCACAGTCAAAACCGGCGCGGTGAAAAGCGATGGCATCCAATTGTCCTTCGCACAAAATCGCCATTTTATGTTTGCCGATACCCTGACGGGCATGGGGCAGGGCATAGAGCAGACTTCCTTTGTGAAAAACCGGAGTTTCAGGGGTGTTGACATATTTTCTGCCATCCAACGGCTTGGCTTCCAATGTGCGGGCACTGAAACCTACGGGTTTCCCCTGTTCATTTTCAATGGTGAATGCCAGACGACCCTTGAATTGATCGTAGACATTGCCGGTTTCCTCTTTGCGCCGCAGAATTCCGGCAGTTACCATATCATTGTCGGAAAAACCAAGTGATCTGCCATAATCCCGGCAGGCTGTCCAACTGTCAGGAACCGCACCGATCCGGAATTTTTCAGCGACTTCCCGGGGGATGTTGCGTGATGCCAGATACCGTGCTGCCGGAGACTGGGGATTATCCCGTAAATAACGGCAGAAAAAGTTGCTGAATTCAGCGTTGATGGCAAACATCCGTTCGCGTTCATCCCGTTTGCGGGGATCCGCCGGTTTGCCATTGGTTTTTTCGGGGATCAGAACTCCGCAGCGGGAAGCGAGGATTTGGGCAGCATTCGGGAAATCGACGTTTTCCTTGTCCATAAAAAAACGGAAAACATCACCGCCTTTGCCGCATCCGAAACAATGAAAACTTTGACGGGCTGTGTCAACATGAAACGATGGGGTCTTTTCCTGATGAAAAGGACAAAGCCCCTTGAAACTGGAAGATCCGGAACGCTTGAGCTGCACACCGAAACTGCTGATCAATTCAGCAATATCACAGCGGTGACGGATCTCTTCAATGACATCTTTGTTGATATCCAGATTCATATTCTGCTGGTAAGACGCTGTTGACGGGTCCTTGCCTCGGAGAGCAGATCCGCATCAGGAGATTGCGTTTTGCTGTAAATTGATACAAAGATTGAGTACAAATTACCGGCTTTGCGCGGAGAACTTCCAGTTCGGTCAATGAAGCGGGCTGCTTCAAGGATCAGCAAAGGATGTTTTTTGCTCTTGAATGCAGCGGTGTACACATAGTTTACCGCAGAATCAGTATCCCCTTTTGCTGCAGCATGCAATCCTTTTAAAAACAATACTTTCCCCTTTTCCGGATAGCTGCTTTTTTGAAGTTTATCAATATATTCTCCGGTATTCGGCTCATTGCGGACGATCCCGAGATTACACAGTAATACGAGGGTTTCACTATTCCGCGGATTGAGTGAGTGCGCTTTTTCCAGTTCAGTAAAGGCATCAGCCTGCCGGTCGGGGTCTGCGGCATATAATCTGCCAAGAGTGTATCTGGCAGTGAAATCATCCGGGAAATTTTTTACACATTGTCTGGCAAGATCGACCGCTTTGGCGTTTTCTCCGGATTTTTCATAAGCTAAAACCTGCAGCAGTTTGGGAGCGGCGATTTGCGGATGATCTTCGGACAATTTTACGGCAATGCCGACCGCTTTCTGCCAATTGCTCTGTTTGGCAAAAGAAACCGCCTGATTGAGTTGTTTGCCGGCAGAATCGCTGTTGCTGCATCCGCAAAGAAACAGTACGCTCAACGCAGTTGATGAAATTAAAAGTTTCTTCATTGAAATATTCCCCACTGAATTATTTTGAATAATGTTTTTTTCTAATCATGCTCACCGCATAGACAAGTCCCGCCACAACCACAACGGTCGGGCCGGACGGCAGAGAGAGGATACTGCTTAAAATCAGTCCGGCTGTGATGAAAATTGCATTGAATAACGCCGACAGCATCATCGTGCTTTTCAGATGCGATGTGTAACATCCCGCCGCTGCTGAAGGTAACGTGAGCAGGGCGATTACCAGCATTATGCCGACCAGATTGATCAGCAGTACGATGGTCAATGCGGTCAGAACCAATAACGCAAGATAAAGAATGGAAACTTTTATACCCCGCAGTTTGGCAAAGGTGTCATCGAAACTCATTGCCAGCAGTGCCGGGAAGAAAATCAGGGTCGGCAGCAGGATCACGGCATCCAAAATCAGAGTCATTTTCAGATCTTCCGGAGTCAGCAGCAGAATACTGCCGAATAAATACCCCTGCCAATCCACATATCCTGGGGTGCGGTCAAGAAAAAGCAGTCCGATGGACATGCCGATCGCCCATACAGCTCCGATGACCGTGTCTTCTCTTTCTTTTGCACAAAGACTGACGATGCCGACTGCAACAGCTGCGGCAACAGCTCCGATCACTGCTCCGAGAGTGGGGGTGAACCATTCCAGCATACAGACCCGCTGCAGAAAGAGAGCCAGACCGAATCCTCCGAGAGCGGCATGGGTGCTTGCCCCGGCAAGAGAAGAGATACGCCGGGTGACGACCATGGTACCGATAATTCCCAATGCCGGAGATATGGCAAGCCCGACCAGAATGGCAAAGCGCAGGAAACTCCACTCCGGAGCAAAAATGATGTCACTGAAATCAGTCATTGCCGCACCCCTCTTTCCCGCAGTGACAGAAACATGCATGATCATGCTTGATCATATTGACATGGTGATGGTAAACTTCATTGGCGGTTTCTGCCGTAAAGTCGGTTGCCCGGTGCATATTGACCGTGCGGTTGACACATATTACCATGTCGGTTTCCCGATTTACAAATCCCAAATCATGTGACACGGTGATTACTGTCATTTGCTTGCGCAGCTGATCCAAAGTGGCGTAAAACTGCTCTTCGGCGCCCGGATCGATATTGGCTGTCGGTTCATCAAGCAGCAGCAGTTCCGGAGAGCCGGCAAGCGCCCGGGCGATCAGCACGCGCTGCCGTTGACCGCCGGACAGTCCGGCAAAGGAACGATCTGCCAGATCGGCGATACCGAGAATGTCAAGAGCCTGCATCGCAGCCTGGATGTCAGCTTTTTTATAGCGGAACAGCGTAAATGGCGTGATTCTGCCCATGAGAGTGACTTCCAGAACGCTTGCGGGGAACGAGGCATCCAACTGATGGTATTGCGGCATGTATCCGGTTTTAGATCGGGCATCTGCCGGTGTCATGCCGAATATGCGGATGGTTCCGGAGGTGGGCGCGAGCAGTCCCAACATCAACTTCAGCAGGGTGCTTTTGCCGCCTCCGTTGGGGCCGACGATGCATCCGGATTGACCGGGAGATACCACAAAAGAGACATTTTCAAGCACCGGCATATCCGGAGTGTAGCAAAATGAAAGATCTTTGATTTCAATGACCGGAACAGATTTTGAGTTCATTTTTTATTTCCCTCAAATCCGGAAGCAAGTGCATCCGCAATTTTTTCGAAATTTTGCAGCAAATTCGAAGCCAGCGGATCAAGCGGTACGGCAACGCCATTGATTTCCTTTGCCAAAGCATTGGCATTGCGCGGATTGAATTGTTCCTGTACAAAAACAGTGTGGATGTTTGCCGCTTTGGCCTCTTTGATTATCTGTGCCAGATCGGCAGCGGATGCTTCTCTGCCGTTAAGTTCGATCGCCCGTTGTTTGAGGTTATAAGCATCGGCAAAATAACCGAATGCCGGATGATAAACGAAGAACGGTCTTCCGGCGAAAGGATGCAGCTTTCGGGAGATTTGCTGATCCAAAGCAGAAAGTTTTTCTTTCAGAGCTGCCAGGTTTTTTTCGTAATATTCTTTGCCGTCCGGATCGGCAGCAACGAATTCGGCACAGATGTTTTCGGCGATTCTGATCGCATTAGCCGGAGACAGCCAGACATGCGGATCATGGTCGTCGTGAGAACAACCGTCGTGGTGGTGGTGATCATTGTTTCTGCCATCCTGAAATGCGATACGTTCAATACCGGCAGTGACGTCGCAAATTTTTGCACGCTGCTTCATGAAAGAAGCGATTTTATTTTCAAACGGCATCCCGGTTGTGAAAAAGATCTGTGCCCCGGCGGTTTTGCGGATCGTTTCGTTGCGCGGAGTGAAGTCGTGAGGAGTTTTTCCTTCCGGAAGCACGGTGATTATTTCCATGCGGTCTCCGGCAATTGCGGCAGCCAACCCGGCCACCGGTGGCAATCCCGCGGCAGCTTTGAATTTTTTATCAGTGTTTTTTTGCGGGCATCCGGTTGCTGTCAGCAGCAAACAGGCAAAAAAAAGATAAATCGATGATTTCATTACTCTGTCCTTAAATGAAAATTGAAGTACAACACTACTGCAATATAAATATAACACCTTTGTGCCGGGAAGTCAAGGGGTGGGTTATGGAATATCGGGTTCTTTAAAGAGAGATTTTTGAAAAAAAATCCCCCCCTTTGATTATTGCAGACTTGAAAAAATTAGGATACAGGTGTATAGTTTATACATTGCACGTATCGTGTCGGAGTCTCCGGCAGACACAAAAGAGTGATAATGCGGTGAAATTTAATGTGCCGGATTTTTTTTAATCACCGTCAAAAAAAACAGGTATTTTATGAATAAGATTTTGGTTACCGGTATCACCGGACTCGTCGGTAGTGCTTTTGTAGTCGCTTTGCTGCGTGAGCGTAATGACTATGAGATCGTCTGTCTGGTTCGCAGCGGCGGCGGCAAGAGTGCTGCTGAAAGGGTGGATTCGATCATCCGGGATGAGTGCGCGTTTGACGGCTGTCCGGAAATCGCCGGAGATATCCTCAAAAAGATCGACGTTGTTGAAGGTGACGTAGCCACTATCGTTCCCGAAGAACTTGCCAAAAATGAAAAACTTGCCGGGGTGAATATCGTATTCCATTGTGCGGCGGATGTCAATCTCGGCAAGGATCCCACCGGTAAAGTTTTCCGTATCAATTATGAAGGCACCAAAAACATGGTGGCGCTTGCCAAAATGCTGGCGGTCAAAGAGTTCCACTATGTCGGAACCGCTTATGTCGCCGGTAAACTCTGCGGTGTTGCTTATGAGGGCGCTCCGGTTGACAACGGCTTCAACAATCCCTATGAAGAGAGCAAATTCAAAGGTGAATATCTCGTCCGCGAATCCGGTATTCCTTTCTCTGTCTACCGTCCTGCGATCATTACCGGACGCCGTTCCGATGGCCGCATCCGCAAGCCGTTGGCATTCTACCGGATCCTGGAGTTTTTGGGCAAGGTGAAAAGTCATCGCTGTTCCAAACTGGGTGTCAGTCCGGTTGAATATGTCGATATGCAGATCAATTTTGCCACCAATCCTTCTGAACATGTTTATTTTGTTCCCATTGACTATGTTCAGGAAGCGATCACTGCGCTTTTCCAGAAACCGGTCACCAATACCGGTTACCATATCACCGGTGACAGTCCGGTGACGACCCGTCAGATCGAAGATTCCGTCTGCCGTATTTTGCGTTTGGATGGTGTTTCTGTCGAAGATAAAGGAAACGGTGAAGATAATGCCGGAACGTCTTTGATGAGCCGTTTTGTCGGAGATCTTTTTCCCTACTTCAGCAGTGATATCGTCTTTGATCAGAGCAATGTCCGTGCTGCTCTCGGTGACGGGATCCTTGACTGGGAATACGGATCAAAAGGGCTTGATACTCTGATCAAATCTTTTTATCTTGACTATTTTCCAAATGTGGAATGGCTTCAAAAGGTGGTTACAGAAGAGCCGGAGCGTCTTCCCATCCGTTGATCCTGTTCCTGTAAGAGGTTTTTGTTATGGGTGAAGCAATTTCAATCATGCCGTGTCTGGACATGCGTGCCGGACGTGTCGTTAAAGGAGTTCATTTCGTTGACATTGCAGATGCCGGTGATCCGGTTGCATGTGCCAAAGCCTACTGTGCTGCTGGAGCCGATGAACTGGCTCTGCTGGATATTACTGCAACCGTTGAGCAGCGTGATACCCTGACAGAAGTCGTCCGTAAAGTCGCAGATGTGTGTACTGTACCGTTCACCGTGGGCGGAGGTATCCGCGATGTGGAGTCTGCCCGGGCGGTATTGGCTGCCGGAGCGAATAAAGTGTCCACCAGCAGTGCGGCGTTCCGCCGTCCGGAATTGATTCGGGAATTGATTTCTGAATTCGGAGCCGATGCGGTAACGGTTGCGATCGATTTGGACGTGAATCCGGCGATGCCTTCCGGATATGAGGTCTATATTGACGGAGGCAGAACTGCTACCGGCTTTGATGCGGTTGATTTTGCCAAAAAAGTCGATGATTTCGGTGTGAAAGTGATTTTGCCGACCAGTAAGGCGGGTGACGGAGCAAAAACCGGTTATGATCTGCCGGTGATCCGGGCAATGGCGCAAAGCTGTTCGGCGGTGATCGTGGCATCCGGCGGAGCTGGTAAAATGGAACATTTTATCGAGGCGGCGCAAGCCGGAGCCGGTGTGCTGTTGGCTGCATCTGTATTCCACTTTCACTTGATTGATATTCCGGAATTGAAGCAGGAACTCAAACGCAACGGCTTCCAGGTCCGGTGATGATCCTGGGATTGTTTATGGGTGACGTTGCGGCTTTATGAGCCCGGCGTCACCTTTGACTTTAAGTTAAGTAAAGAAGCAGAAATGGCAATAAAAAATACAGCGAAAAAAAATCCTTCCTCAAAAAAAACTACCGGAGGATCTGCAAAAAATGCTGAAACTAAAGTGACGGCATGGCGTTGTTTTTTGTTTTGCCTGTTTTTATTGCTGTGTCTTGCAGTTATCGGCGGGATAGTTTATTTTGTTTGTCAGATTCCCGGCAAGTTGATTTACGGCAATGAACGTTTTCAGCTGCGGAAAGTTGAAATTCATGATTCAGAATACTGGCGCAACAGAGGTAATGAGTTGTTGGGCCGCGTCGGAGTACCGCTGCGAAGCAATCTTTTTGCTATTGATGTGAAAAATGTTCGCAAACGTGTTTCCAGTATCCCTAATATCAAGCAGGTTGAGGTTAAGATCTCACTGCCGGACAAGATCATTTTAAAATTGGAAGAGCGTGTCCCGTTGGCAAGAGTCGGGCGGGATCGGGTCGTTGATTTTGACGCAGTGATATTCAAAGCAGCCGAGTCGTCGGTGGAAATAAGTAATTTGCCGGTGATTTCCGGAAATGTGGACGAGCAGGCGATGTTGGTCAAGGCGCTGCAGTTGATCGATGCGGTCAATCGCAATTTCTATTGGATCAAAATAAGCACAATAGAAATCAAAGAGTCTTATTTGGAGGTTAATTTGCTGCATCAGCAGATCTCGTCCTACCGGATCTTGCTTCCGGTTGACGGCGATTTCAAGGATTTGTTGCGCAAATTCGAAACAACGATTGCAGAACGCCGTTCCAAAGGTAAAGAATTTTCCGGAGTTGACCTTCGTTTCCCGGGGGCCGGGGTGCTTCTCTGATTTTTTTTGTATTTTTTTATGCACAAGGCTTATTTTAGTTTGTAAAAAGTTCGGATTGCATGTATATTAAGCGTAGTTGTGTTTCTTTAGGGTAATATGCAAAATGAATGATGCAAAAGCCAAAGGTGTAAATATATGCCGCAATATTTGTTCATTAACAGATGAGTTGCGTGACCTGTGGTTGCGGAAACAATCTGTTGGTGATGTCAATTCGTTTATGAATCTCACCGTGAGTCAGCATCGTATGCTGCGTGCAGTGTGGCGTTTGACCAGCAGCCGCCCGGAAGGTATTATGCTGCGTGATTTGGCTGAAAAACTTGGCTTATCCAGCAGTGCGGTGTCTGTCATGGTTGAAAATATGGTTCAGCGCGGATATCTGATCCGTACTGTTGCGCAGAGTGACCGGCGAAAAGTTCTGATCCGTTTGACAGATGTCGGTATTAGCGAATGTGATGGAGGCAATAACTTTTTTGGTGATATCAGTAGAGAATTTATCGATAATTATGATCCGGAAAAATTTGATGTTTTTGAAGAAGTTGTAAGCGACTTTATAAAATTTTTAGCAGATAAAAATGGAGAGAAAAAATGAACAGATGTTGGAAAAATTTGTTGTTTTGCGGCATTATTTTTGCCGGGAGCACTCTGTATGGTGAGGAGAAAAAAGCTCCTGCTAAAATGGTGCGTCCGCCGGAGGTGGTGAAAGCCGGTCTGGTAAAGAGTGTACCGGTGGTGCGTTATCGCAAGTATATTGCCAAAATCTCGGCGGTGGATGACGTTTCTCTGGTTGCCCGTGTTTCCGGGGTTATTCTGGAACAGAAATTCACAAACGGCGCGATGATCGAAAAAGATCAGCCGCTTTTTATGATCGAAGATACAACCTATAAAGTTGCCCTTGATTCTGCCAAAGCCAGATTGGAGCAGAGCAATGCTGAATTGCTCAAGGCTCAAGCTGAATTGATCCGCCTTGATGCAGAATATACGTTTGCCAAAAATAATCTTGAGCGGCAGAAAACGCTTAAAGGCAAAAATGCCACTTCGGAAATTTCCTATGATGAAGCTGTTCGTCAGGAGGCTGTTGCCGGAGCTGCAGTCAAGGCAATGAAAGCTTCGATTTCCGCGATCAAAGCAACGATTTCTGCCGCCGAAGCTGCTGTCCGGGATGCGGAAAATAATTTCAGTTATACCATAATATCTTCTCCGATCAGCGGCAAGGCCGGTAAGGCTGTTTGTTCTCCGGGCAACTATGTTACTCCGGCAACCGGAACTCTGGTCAACGTTGTCAGCATGGACAAGATGTATATCAACTTCTGGATCAGCATGAATGACTATCTCTCGCTTTTTGGCGGATCTTTTGAGACCTTGAAAAAGGAAGCTGTAACTGAAATCATTCTTGCAGATGGCAGCAGCTTCACCGGGAAGTCCGAAGTGGTGTTTATTGACAACCGTGTGGACAAAGATACCGATACGATCCGTGTCCGTTTGATAGTGGATAATAAAGACGGTCAATTGCTTCCCGACGGTTTGGTGACAGTCCGTGTTTCCCGCCGTGCCGGAGATAAGACAGCGGTGCCGGTGTCGGCTATTCTCAACAATGGTCAGGTCAGTTTTGTTTATGTGCTGGATGGAGCAAACAAAGCAGCGGTGCGTCCGGTCAAGCTCGGTGAGGTTCAGGGCAGTATTCAGGTCATTGAAAATGGACTTGCAGATGGTGAATGTGTCGTTTTTGACGGTACTCATAAAGTATTTCCCGGCAGTACCGTCAAACCGGTGATTGTTCCTTTCAGCAGCCCGAAACCGGTGGAGAATAAGTAAAAATGTTTTCGCAGATATTTATTGAACGTCCCAAACTGGCAATGGTTATTTCCATTGTCACGGTCATTGCCGGACTTTTGTGCTTGTCCAAAGCTCCGATCGCAGAATACCCGGAAATCGCGCCTCCGACGATCATGGTGATGGCAACCTATACCGGCGCGAGCAGTCAGGAACTTGCCGATACAGTGGCAACCGTTATCGAAGAACAGTGCAACGGATTGGAAAATCTGCTTTATTTCAGCAGTACCTGTAACAATACCGGTATGTATTTGCTGGAAATCACTTTTGCATCCGGTTCCAATACCGACATCAACCTGGTCAACGTGCAGAATGCGGTAAAACGTGCCGAGCCGCTGCTCCCGGAAATCGTGAAGCGCAATGGTGTCCGTCAGTTTAAACGCAGCGGGGATATTCTGGCGCTCTACAACTTCACCACCGATGGCAGTGAAATGAGTTTGACGGAGTTGTCCAACTTTATCCGTACCAACGTCCGGGACCCTCTGTCACGTGTTCCCGGGATCAGTGAAGTTTCCATCATGGGAGAACGCAACTACTCTATGCGTTTGTGGTTGAATTCTGCCAAAATGGCGAACTTGGGCATTTCGGTCTCTGATGTGTCTGCCGCAGTTCAGTCCCAGAACGTACAGGCTGCTGCCGGAGCGATCGGTTCAGAGGGAAGCAGTGACTTTTTGCAATTAAAAGTCACTACTCTCGGCCGTCTGCATACGGTTGAACAGTTTGAAAATATTGTTGTCCGTGCCAAGGAAAATGGTGAACAGGTAAAAGTAAAAGATATCGCCCGGGTTGAACTCGGCGCTGAAAGTTACTCCAACGGCAGCCGTTTCAACGGGCAGGATGCGATTTCCTTAATGATTTACCGTAACACGGATGCCAACGCTCTGGAAGTGGTGGAAAAAGCCAATGCTTTGCTGGAAGAATTGAAAGCGACCCAGTTCCCCAAAGGTGTGGATTATCAGATCGGTTATGACCCGACCGAATATATCCGTATCACGATGGCTGAAATTTTTGAAACTCTGATTTTGACCTTGATTCTGGTGGTTGCGATCACCTATCTGTTCCTGCAGGATTGGCGGGCAACATTGGTGCCTGCGATTACGATCCCGGTAAGTTTGATCGGTACATTTATATTCCTTATTCCGCTGGGATTTTCCATCAACCTGCTTACCATGTTCGGTTTGATTCTGGTGATCGGGTCATTGGTGGACGATGCGATCGTGGTTACCGAAAACTGTATGCGCATTATTGAAGAGGAGGGACTTTCTCCGAAAGAAGCTGCCAGTAAGAGTATGAAGCAGATCACTGGAGCGGTGATCGCTACGACGTTGGTGATTGTGGCGATTTATGTCCCGGTGGGATTTTACGGCGGTATGGTGGGAACGATTTATCTGCAGTTCTCGGTAACGATGTGCATTTCGCTGTGTCTGTCCACCATCAATGCATTGACGTTGAGTCCGGCGCTCTGCGCTTTGCTGCTGCGTAAGCCGAAAGCCCATAAAATATTCAATGGCTTCAATATGTTTCTTTCCGGTTCATGCGCCGGATATATGAAACTTTCCCGTTTTTTGGTGCGTTACACGATCATCGCAGTTGTGATATTTGCCGGTGTTATCTACATGAACTATCACTACCTTAAAACTATTCCTTCTTCATTCATTCCCGGTGAAGATAAGGGAGCGGTCATGGGTATGATCGATTTGCGTCCCGGTGCAACGCTGAAAGAGACAGATGCTGTGCTTCGCCAGGTTGATGAAAAAATCAAAGATATTCCCGGCGTGGAAAACAGCATCAGTATCTATGGATTCAACTTCGTCAGCGGAGCAGGTGAAAACGCCGGAACATTTATTGTTACCCTTGATGAATGGGAAAAGCGGACGACTCCGGAAACCCAGATCAATGCCATCCACGCAAAAATGCAGCAGATCGGTATGCAGATCCCCGAAGCCAGAGTCAACTTCTTCCAGCCTCCGGCTATTATGGGGCTGGGTGTGACCGGTGGTGTTACCTTTATGCTGCAGGCCAATGCCGGACAAACGCCGCAGGAACTCCATTCGGCGATGAATAAGATGCTCATGCGGCTCAATTCGTCACCGAATGTGATGATGGCATTTGGCAGTTTTGAAACCGGTACTCCGGAATTGTTCATTGATATTGATCGTGAAAAGGCTGAAGCATTGGGCGTGCCGGTCAACCGGGTGTTCTCCGTACTTTCAGGGAATGTCGCATCTGATTATATCAACGACTTCAACTTGAAAGGCTACTCATTCAAAGTCAAAATGCAGTCTGAAAACAGTGAGCGTACAGATGCCAATGAATTGCTGCAGCTGATGGTTCCCAGCAATCGCGGAGCGATGGTGCCGTTGAGTTCATTTGCTTCAGTGCGCCGCACTTCCGGTTCCCGTACCTTGACCCGTTTCAATCAGCTGCTGGCGGCGAAAATCACGGTGCAGGGCAACCCCGGCATCAGCAGTCAGCTGGTGATGAAAGAGATCGAACAGATCATGAAAGAAGACTTCCCCCGTGGATATCAAATCAGCTGGACGGATATGAGTTATCAGGAACGCGGCAACGAAGGACGAATCGTCCAACTGCTGATTCTGGCGCTGGTATTCGGATACCTCTTCCTGGTTGGCCAGTATGAGAGCTGGACGATTCCGATCTCGGTGGTGTTGAGCTTCTTCTTTGCCATGGTCGGTGGATTTATGGGCATGAAATACAGCGGACTTGATTTCAGTATTTATGCACAGCTTGGTATTGTTATGCTGATTGGTCTGGCGTGTAAAAATGCGATTCTGATGGTGGAATTTTCCAAACAGGAACGCGAAGCCGGCAAGTCGGTGGAAGAGGCTGCGCAAAATGGTTTCAAACACCGTTACCGTGCGGTGCTGATGACGGCATGGTCATTTGTTATCGGTGTATTTCCCATGGTTATTGCCACCGGTGCCGGTGCCGGCAGCCGCCGGGCGATCGGTATCACGACCTTCTATGGTATGTTGTTATCCACTATTATCGGAATCGTGTTCATCCCCCCGTTGTACGCATTTTTCCAGCGGGGACGTGAAAGAGTGTACGGTTGGTTCGGCAAGAACAGTGAACCCCAGGCAAAGCATGTTCAGTTGGATTTGCCGCCGAAAAACAATGAATCCGGAGAAAATCAGGGATGAATAAGTTTTTTTTGATCCGGGTATTGACACTCTGTTTCGCCGGGACGGTATTTGCCGTTCCGGCAGATGCTGAATTGACTCGCCTGGAGAAAGAAAACCGGGAATTGCGGCAAAAACTGCTTGAGACGGAAAGAAAACTTGAAAATTATCAGGTGTGGCTCTCCAGCGCAGGATTTGACCATAATACCATAAAAGTGCCGGATCGGGAAAAACAACTGTTGCGGGTGATGGAAGAGATCACCCGTCGCGGCAATATGCTTTCCATGTCATCACTTGCTGTCAGTGATGAGTGCCGCCGTCTGCTTAAAGAGATGCCGCTCGGCCCGGTGCGCAAGGCGCAGATCGAATTGCGTCTGGATGAATTGGAGCATGCTGCAGGCAGATTTGCCGGTTTGGCAATACCGGGAAATTCAGATGCTGCGGCCTGCCGGGTGTTGGCGGTAAACAGTAATTTGAAAGCCGTTGTGATTTCTGCCGGAGCCGGAAATGGAATCTTTCCGGGAATGATTTTTCACGCAAAAAATAATTCCAATCTGCGTATAAGAGTTGTCTCCGTCTTATTTGAAGGAGCGCTGGCAGAGGTTATTAATGGCAATATATCTTCATTTGCTCCCGGGATGGAGATGTCGGCATTGACCAGAAAAACACCGAATCGGGAACATATTTTAGAGTTATAAAAATAGGTAATTATCCACGCTGTTTGATCAGAATTTTGAGCTGAAAAAAGATATTGCGAGAGATGCAAATTCCTCTCGCAATATCTTTTTTTGTCGGATGCAGTTGATCAACTGCATATAATTACTATCATTTACCCATCAGCATTGACATGACTGCTTTTTGGACATGCAGACGGTTTTCCGCTTCGTCAAAGACGATCGAACGGGAAGAGTCCATGACATCCGCTGCGACTTCTTCGCCGCGGTGTGCCGGGAGACAGTGCAGAAATTTTGCCTGCGGTTTGGCTTTCTCAAAGAGCGCACTGGTAACCTGATATGGACGGAAAATTTCCATTCTTCTGGCGCGTTCTTCTTCAAAGCCCATGCTGACCCACACATCAGTGTAGAAATAGTCAACACCTTCGGCGGCTTTTACCGGATCTTTTTCCCAGATGATATTTTTTGCATCACCGATCAATTCCCGGTTGGGTGCCTCTTCAGCAGGGGCGGCGATGACCAGTTCCATGCCGGTAAGTTTAGCGGCAAGGATCAGGGAGTTTGCCATGTTGCTGCGGCCGTCTCCATAAAACGCCAACCGGATGGAGTTGTCAACTTTGCCGGAATACTCTTTGATCGTCAACATGTCGGCAAGCAACTGACAGGGGTGAAATTCGTCCGTCAGAGCGTTGATGACCGGAATGCTGGCTTCTTTTGCAAGTTCTTCCACATCGGCATGGGCAAAGGTACGGATGACGATTCCGTGGATATAGCGGCTGAGGACATGGGCGGTATCAGCGATGGTCTCACCGCGTCCGACCTGCATTTTGGATTGATCCAGATACAGAGGATAACCGCCAAGTTCACTGACTCCTACTTCAAAGGAAATACGGGTGCGGGTGGATGATTTGGCGAATATCAAACCGACGCTTTTACCGGCAAGGGGTTTGAAGTTCTGGTTTCCACGTTCGTTTTTCAGTTTTGCAGACAGTTCAAAGATTTTTTCCAGATCATCTCTGGTAATGTCCTGCAGTGTGAGCAAATCTTTTTTCATTATTGTAAACCCTCCTGTTTGGCAAATTCAGTCAGAGCGTTGGCGATTTTTTCGACAGCCAGTTGAGAATCCGCTCTGGAGATCGTTAAAGGCGGAACCAGCCGGAGAACCGTTTCTCCGGCAGTTAACGCCACCATTTTATCCTTGAGTAAAAGTGATGCCAGACCACCGGCCGGACGATCGAGAACCATGCCGATCATCAGTCCCATGCCGCGGACTGTTTTTACAAAAGAGTATTTTTCTGCCAGTTTGGCAAGTTCTGCGCGGAGAAATTCACCTTCCCGTTCACAGTTTTCCAAAACGCCGTCTTTATCAAAGGCCTCTTGTACCGCCAATGCGGCGGCACATGCCAGAGGAGTTCCTCCGAACGTACTGGCGTGATTGCCGATTTCAAAAACATCGGCGCATTTTTTACCGGCGATTATTGCTCCCATCGGGAAGCCGTTGGCGATTGCTTTGGCCATGGAAATGATATCCGGTTCAACGCCGAATTTCTGATAAGCGAATCTGGTCCCCAACCGTCCCATGCCGCACTGGACTTCATCGCACAGCAGCAGGATATCCTTTTCATCGCAGAGAGCCCGGACAGCTTTAAGGTATTCGGCATCAGCTGGGAAAACGCCTCCTTCTCCCTGAAGCATTTCCAGCATGATTGCACAGGTATCGGGAGTGATCGCTGATTTCAAAGCCTCAATGTCATTAAAAGGAACTTGGGAAAATCCCGGCATATCCGGTTCAAATCCCTTGCGGTATTTGGCACGTCCGGTTGCAGCAAGAGTTGCCAGCGTTCTGCCATGGAAGCTGTTTTCCATGGAAATGATATGGCTGCGTCCGGTTTTATTGCCGTATTTGCGGGCGAGTTTGATCATTCCTTCGTTGGCTTCTGCCCCGGAATTGCAGAAAAACGCCTTGCCGCCTTTTCCGAATGACTCGTTGACCAGTTTTTCGGCAAGGCGGGGCATAAGTTCATTCATGTAGAGATTGGAAATATGCACCAGTTTGGCACACTGTTTCTGGATAGCATCGGTGACTCTCGGGTTGCAGTGCCCCAGAGAACAGACTGCGATACCGGCGGCAAAATCCAGATATTCGTTGCCGTCATCGTCCCAAAGCCGGGCGTTTTCGCCGCGGACAAACATAATTTGCGGAGCATAAGTCGGCATTACCGACGATTTGAATTTTTCCGCAGTTTCTTCAAAAAGTTTTCCCATCTTGCTTTCTCCATGAAATAATATCAAGTAAACAGATAATATAACCCGTTTTTGCAAAAAAGCAAATCAATATCAGCTTATTACACTTGACAATTGTGTTTTTTCTATTATATTAAGTCCATAAACTTGATATAACAGGGGGAAATTTCATGAGAATAGTACATTTCTCCGATCCGCATGGCGGCGGACCGGCAGAAGATTTTATGGCATATCTGGATAAACGTTGGGTGGGAGTATTCAATTACCGTTTCCGTCGTAAGTTCCGGCATGATCTGTCGCATTTGACTAAAGCGGTTGAATATATCCTGGACACGCGTCCGGATGTGGCTGTTTGTACCGGGGATTTGACCAGTGCCGGTCAGCCGGGGGAATTTGCCAGGGTGCTGGAAATCATCAAGCCGTTGTATCAATCAGACATCCCGCTGATATATACCCCGGGAAATCACGATTGTTATGTGAAGCGTTCCAAATGTGTTGCCGCTGTGAAAAATGCCGTAGAAGTTATGTCGCAGGGCAAATACAAATTCGATGATCTGCCTTGTAAACTGAATTTCGGCGGGGCGGATTTTCTGGTGATCAATACCAGTGCCCCATCAAATTTATTGTGTTCGTGGGGATTTCTCACCGAAAAACACCGGAATTTTGTGGTAGAGGAGTGTGAAAAGGATAATACAATTCCTAAAATTCTGGTTTCGCACTATCCGATGACCGACGAACATCCGGTTTTGCGTTTCCGGCATCGTCTTTTCGGACAGAAAAAGGTGTTGCAGCTGATGGAAGCAAAGAAAATAGATCTGGTTCTTTGCGGTCATGTTCATAAGCCGTATTTACGGGTGGATGAGCAGGGCAGGGGAGAGTGCTGCGCCGGATCGGTCAGCAGTAATGCATCCATGGTGGATATCAAATGTGATGTAGAAAGGCGCAGTTTTGAATTTAAAACGGTAGAGTTGCAATGAAAAAGGTTCTGGCATTTTTGATTTTGACAACAGTTGCTGTTTTCGGGCACGCCGCTGAAAAGATTCGTTTGTGGCAGGGCGATGTCCCATTTGCCAAAGGTACGAATGATTATGACATTCCGGTAATTGATGTTTATCTGCCGGATACGGACGGCAGTAAAGCAGTTCCGGCAATCGTGATCTGTCCCGGAGGAGCTTACCGCCATCTGGCATCCGGACATGAGGGCGAGAGATACGCACGTTTTTTCAACCGGCATGGAATCGCCGCTATCGTATTGAAATACCGTTTAGGATCTCAAGCAAAGGGGGGATACCGTTATCCGGTTCCGCAGTTGGATGCGAAGCGGGCAATGAGGATGGTCAGGTACAATGCCAAAAAATGGAATATCGATCCGCAAAAGGTCGGAATAATCGGTTCATCTGCCGGCGGACATCTGGCGGCTATGACAGCAGTGAAAAACGATCCGGGAGATCCCCGGTCTGCCGATCCGGTGGAAAGAATGAGCTGCCGTCCGGATTTCGCAGTGTTATGTTATGCACAAACGTCAATGGATCTGCGTTACGGCAAATGTTGCGGATCCAGAGCCAATTTGATCGGCGATGATGAGAAATTGATCCCGGAAGTTGCGGCATACGCTCATGTGACAGAAAAAACACCACCGTGTTTTTTGTGGCACACGATAGAGGATCGGGCCGTGCCGGTACGTAATGCACTGGATTTCGCCAATGCGCTTGAAAAGCACAAAGTTTTGTTTTCATTGCATGTTTATGTCCGGGGAAGACACGGTATCGGTTTGGGAAAAAAAGATGATCCTCATCCATGGGGCGGAGAATTGATCTTCTGGTTGAAAGAAATCAATATTCTGTAAAGTAATGACTTCTTCGACGGTTTGTGTCAGAAGTTCATAATGATTGTTTGTCTTTTCGACGGTTTGAGCCAGGGGCATAATGATTTTCATCTGTCCACGTTTGGTTTGCCGTAACATTGCAAGCCAAGCGCGATCTGAATGCATCCGGGGGCGAGTCTGTTTTTACTTTCTAAAGAAAAACAATCCTGTTTCAATTCCGTTTTTCTGTTTTTTATATTTTTCTGCGTATTTTTGTCACAAACCGTCGGAATCGGCACCCTGGCTGAATCTTCCGGAAACGGGAAACCGCAATTCCGGAAAAAGGAACTTCTAAAAAAAATAGAAGTTGCTCCGTCCGAAGTGTCCGATCGGTCTGACACCGCTCCGGCGGAATGGGGCGAGCGGCACGATGATCTTGCCAATCAAGGGAGCAAAGCCGTTTCTGAATTACGCAAACTGGAGTATTTTTTTTCATTTGGGATATTTTCTTGCCAGCTGCGATCATCGCAGGTACAATCATAACCGTTTGGAACAGCTTCATTGTCTGGAAAGAAAGAAAAAAGAACAACCATTTTCTACTTGAAAAAGCGTGGATCAGGCTTTGCGTTATACCGATGCATTTCCTGGTCGGAGGATTTTTTTGTCGCCTTCTGGAAATTGACAGAGCAAATGTAAAATATCGGCAACGCACCCGTAATAGCGCAAGTTGGTGACAGGAACTGTCCTGCCGCCTTTTTGTGTTTTAAGGGGCGTGTTGCGGAACTTGCAGCAGAGGTCGGCTGGTCATCCGGTCGACTTTCTATATCCGAGGGGGGAAAGGTGGATGTTTTAATTCACGAATGATATTGAATTGTATATTTGTTTACAATTTTTTGATCTCATTTACCGTAAATATTTCCCGTTTGCAATCATCATTACGCACATTTATAAACAGTGGATGAGAATAAT
>SUWL01000114.1 GCA_015061495.1 Lentisphaerota bacterium | reverse complement strand
GCCGATGAAGCCATTTCGGCATGTCAGATTTTCCGGAACCATACCGGCAGTGCCGATGCTCCGCCGCCGCCGGAATTCCCCGGCAGAAAACACTTCAATCAGCTCGCCTACCCGATGATCCTGCTCAATGTCCTGCAAATCATGCAGAATTCTCTGGGAAACGATACCGTCAGCGATCAGGATGTCCGAAACTGCATTGACCGCATCCGCTCTTTTTACAATCCGGAGTACGGTCTGATCTTTGAACGGCGTCTGGCAGACGGGACATTTGATCTCGACACACAGGACGGCAGATTCAACAATCCCGGACACGCGCTGGAGGGGTTGAGTTTCATCTTTGAATACTGCCGGACACATGATGATGCGGAATTGCTCAACTGGGCGCTGAAAACGGCAGAGAATGAATTTGCTTTCGGCTGGGATGAGATCGGCGGCGGCATCCGCTATTTCCGGGATATCATGGACAAACCGGTATCAAAAAATGAGTTCATGCTCAAAGCCTGGTGGCCGCAATGCGAATCTGCTGCCGCTATGATGCGGGCTTTTGAATTGTCCGGCAATGGAACTTTTCTGGATAAACTTGAACAGATCGAAACATTCGCCCTCGCCCATCTCAAAGATCCCGTTTTTCCGGAGTGGTTCGCTTATGCCGCCACCGATGGCAAACAGCACCACACGTACAAAGGCAGCCGCTGGAAAACCTTTTTCCACGTGCCGCGCTACCTGCTCAACAATGCGCTGTCCTGCCGCCAAATCCTCTCCTGATGCCGCTGCAATGATCATCCGAACGTTTTACCCGGCGCCGGTGACTTGCGGTTGCCGTTACGGTAACGCAGCGGCGGCAGTGCCGTCTTTTTCCGGAAAAATGCGGAAAATGCATAGATGGAACGGAAGCCGCACTTTTCGGCGATTTCCGCGATCGTCAGCGAAGAGTTGACCAGCAGATGCCTTGCCATATTCAACCGCTGCAGCGTAATGTAACTGCTGATATTCATCCCGACCTCTTTGCGGAAAACCATCCGCAAATGGCTTTCGGAAATATTCAGTTTCCGGGCGATCCGGACATTATTCATCGGTTCATCCAGATAACGGTTGATCAGAGACATCGCTTTGGCAGCCACCGGAGAAATTTTTGGCATATCCACCGGCAAAGAGGTGTTCTCCAGCGAACGGATGAATCTGACCAGTTCAAATGAACAGGACTCGATCCGGTCTGCTTCGTAATTTTGCAGAATATTCATCAGAATATTATGCGAACTGCTGCTGAATTTGCCCAGATAATTATTCGGAATGTAACTTTGCCTGCCGGAAAGTTCAAAGGTGATGAACAACCGGGAAAAACTTTTGGAATCCGGCAGCAGAAAACGGATCTGACCGGGCGGTATGATCAACACATCCCCGGCCTGGATCTTAACCGGATACTCATCCAGCAGATAGGTCATCGGTCCAAGCGGTATCACCAGCGTCCACCGCAAATGGGTATTGGGGGATGTCGCCGTGAAATCATGAAAAAACAACAGAATATTATCCGGTAATTCAAAATCTTTGGGCAGACGTTTACCGTTGAATAAATCCACCGGCTCATGCAGACAGACGATCTTTTCAAATAATTCTTTCATTTTTCGCTTCTCCGTTAAATAAAATATCACTGTTTACGAAAAAAACAAGTGTTTTTAATCGATTTGATTAAAAATATCATCATTTTGATTATTGCGAAACAATTTTTCATGCACTACATTAATAGCGTGGTGAAACAACAATACTGCAGATTAAACACAAGGAGAAAAAAAACACCATGGCAATCACGCAGACAGCAATCAGTTACTACGGCTTGAATTACGTGGAACATGCCGAATCCGACTTCAAAGAGATGATCGCGCACGGATGTACCACAGTGATTCTGGCTGTCACCGAATTTGATTTTGATTTCTGGCGTCCGAATATCCCCAAAATCGTGGATAAAGCCCACGAACTGGGTTTGAAAGTTCTGATCGACCCCTGGGGAAACGGTAAATATTTCGGCGGCGAACAGGTCAGTAAATTTCTGCAGGACAACACCGAAAACCGTCAGGTTTCCGCTCTTACCGGCGAAAAACTCCCCTACGCCTGTTTCAATACCAACAGCTACCGCGATTACTTCAAAAACTTCTGCATCACATTGGCAAAAGAGTGTGCCGCTGACGGTTTTTTCTGGGATGAACCGCACTACGCATTCCCCAAAGGCATCGCGTCGATCACCGGTGGTGTTGCGGATGATTGGACCTGTTACTGTCCGGTCTGCCGTAAACGCTTCGAAGATTATTACGGCTATCCGATGCCGCGGTACATGACCAATGATGTGAAACTTTTCCGCTGGCGCGAAGCTCTGGTGGTGCTTTCCGACACGTCCAAAGCCCTTAAAGAACTCAATCCGGCTCTGGAGATCACCTGTTGTGTCCACGCCACACAAAACGGTTATTATGTTTCTGAATACCGCGGTTACGACAACTGGGATATGGTGGCAAGCTGCCCGTATTTTGATGTCTTTTCCACCACGATCGTCAACTGGGCTCTGCCGGAAGACTTCTTCCGGGATATCACCGAACGCACCGTTGCCATCGCCCGCAAATACGGCAAAAAAGCCGAACGCTGGTTCATGGGATATTACAAGCAACCCAAAGATTGGGAACAGGTCGCAAAATGGGTGGATATCGCTGAAGCTGCCGGGGTCGACCGCATCGCCGCCTGGACTTACCGGGGCGGTCACGGAACAGTCGTAGGAGCCCCGGATGCGCTCAAACTCTGGGATACCATCGGTGAAAGCTATCGCCGGGTTTTAAAAAAAGGAGAGTGACAAATGAACAAATTAAATGATTTCGGTTATGTCGATAAAGCCATTGCCAATATCCGGCAGGTCGTGGACAAGCAGGGCGAAAATATCCGTAAAGCCGCAGAACTCATGGCCGATGCCATCGCCAATGACAAACTTATCAATGTTTATGCCGGCGGCGGTCACACCACTTTGGCAATGGGCGAGATGTTTTTCCGCGCCGGTGGACTTGCCAATATCAACCCGCTGATGGAAACGGCTCTTTCGGTATTCAATCAGGCGCTCAAATATCTGGAATTGGAGCGTACCGTCAACTTCGGGGCATCCATCATCAAATATTATGATATCAAAGAGGGCGATCTGGTGCTGTTCTTTCACAATATCGGCATCAATCCCGCCACGATCGATGCCGCTGAAGAGGTCAAAAAACGCGGCGGTAAAATTATCGCCGTCGCCAGCAGTTACTGGCAGAACGAAATGCCTGCCGACCACTTCATCCGGCATCCCAACGGAAAAAATCTCTTTGACTACGCCGATGTCTGCATCGACGATTACAATCCGGTCGGAGATGCGGTCGTGGAGATCCCGGGGATGTCCACTCCGATCGCACCGGTTTCCAATGTGGTTGACTTCACCATCGCCCATCTGCTGGAAATCGAATGCTGCCGCATCTGTGTGGAAAGAGGCATCACTCCTCCGGTATGGAACAGCGCCAACGCTCCCGGCGGGGATGAGAAAAATGCCGCTTACCTCAAAAAATATAAACCTTTGGTAAAGAGTTTGTGATCATGTGCAAAAAAATGAATGAAGCTTTGGAATTTCTCCGGGACAAGTATGGTTTCCCGGCAGGAGAAATCGTGGCAAACGGCAGGCAGTATATGCTGCGTTTCGCTGACGGCAGCACCTGTCCGCTTCTGCCGTGGCGGGTGGAGCGCCGCTTTGTGGAATTGAAAAAAATCATCGATGGTCAAACTCTGGAAAATGTTTCCACGTTCCGTTTCGCCCACTTTTCCGCAGAAAAAACTTTGCCGGAATTGCTTGCCTCTGAACTTGACCTGATGAGTTTTCTCGGGGACAGTCCCATAACATCGGTATTTTCAGTCTGTTCCGGAGAGGTCAGCAGTAATTCACTGGTGCGCCTTGCCAACGGCATGAGCGGTTCAGTGGAGTGCGGATGCAAACTGCCGGCGGGCAAAAACGATATCGACCGCCATGAGATCATCGCTGCCAGAGGAGTGGCTTCCGACCGGGTGGTTGACACCCAGGTACCGCAGGAGTCCATATATATGTGGAACGAAGCGGGGGAAACCTGTTTCACCGATGTGGACACCGAATTATTCGGTCTGCCCAATAACGAAATCTGGGTGGTGCGCGCCGCTTATGCGGTGTTGTCAGACAACTCTCTGGTTGAAAAATGGACCGCCGCGGAAAAAGCCATGTACGCCGCAGTAAATGCCGCAATGGATTCCAACAGGACCGGTCAGCCGGTGATCCCGGAATAAGGAGGAGGAACAATGAAACCGCTGAAAATCGCGATGATGGGTATGACCCACGGACATACCAGAAAATATTACCAAACCTTGCGGGAGAATCAAAAACTGGATTGGGTGGCTTCCTGCGCCGAAGATCAGGCGGCAAAGGATGTCTACGAGCTTTATAAAAATGGCGTCCCATGCTATCTCGACCCGCAGGAAATGCTCGCCAAACATCCGGATATCGAAGCGATCGTTATCGCTTCCGCCAATGACCGCCACTACGAACAGATGAAGTTCTGCGCGGAACGCGGCATTCATATCCTCTCCATGAAAATCCCGACCTTTGATATGGAAGAGTATGACCGGATGATCGAAATGGTCGATAAAGCCGGGATCGTCTGCCAGATCGAATTGGAAATGCACTACAACCCGGTCGTCAAACGCCTGCAGCAGATCATCAAATCCG
>SUWL01000113.1 GCA_015061495.1 Lentisphaerota bacterium | reverse complement strand
GGCATCGCCTACGTCCTGGCGACGTTCAACAATACCAAAGTTACCTTTACCGACCTCCACGGCAATGTGATCTGCTGGTCAACCGGTGGAAAAAACGGTTTCAAAGGCTCACGTAAAAGCACCGCTTATGCGGCACAGGTCATCGCCGGTGATGCCGCGAAAAAAGCCCAGCTCCTGGGCATGAAAGAAGTCGAAGTCCGGATCAAAGGACCCGGTGCCGGTCGTGAATCCGCCGTCCGCGGTATCGCCGCCGCCGGTATGGAAATCAGCGTGATCAAAGATATCACTCCGGTTCCCCACAACGGCTGCCGTCCCCCGAAACGCCGCCGCGTCTGATGAAATACGGTGCGGCAGCGAGCAGTTCTCCTGCCGCATCGGCTGATGCAGCAAAGTTTAAGTTGAATAAGTGCCATGCGGCACAAGCAATTTTTGGAGGATTAGAGTTATGAGTTCATCAATCGGTTTCCCGATGCCCAAGTCGCTCATCGTTGACGAAACGACCGAGACCCCGACTTACGCAAAGTTTACCGCCCAGCCGCTTCAGCGCGGTTTCGGTCACACCCTGGGCAACTCTTTGCGCCGGGTGCTGTTGTCGTCTCTCGATGGCGCGGCGATCTCATCTGTGCGGATCGATAACGCGAAACATGAATTCGATTCTCTCGACAATGTCGTTGAGGATATTACCGAAATCGTACTCAATCTGAAGTGCGTCAAACTCAATATCCACGCCGAAGGTCCCAAAACTCTCGAGATCGTCAAAGATAAAGCCGGTGCCGTAACCGCCGCTGATATCGTTTGCGACAGCACCGTTGAAGTGCTCAATCCCGAGCAGGTGATCTGCACGCTGGATAAAGATAAAAAATTCCACGCCGTGATCGAAGTGATCAACGGTCGCGGATACCTCCCCGCCGAGGAGAACAATGCTCCCCGGACTATCGGGACCATCCCGGTGGATTGTCTTTTCAGCCCCGTGACCCGCGTCAACTATCAGGTCGGTGCGGCTCGCGTCGGTGAAGAGACCGAAATGGACAGTCTGGAACTGGAAATCTGGACCGACGGCAGAATTTCTCCGCGCAATGCACTTGAGGAAGCCGCCCGGATCCTGCGTGACCACCTGCAGCCCTTCATGGGTTCACAGGTCCAGGAAAAGAATGTCGTCCTGACCGAGGAAGAAGACAGACAGTTCAGAATGCTCTCTCAGGATGTGGAAGTCCTTGACCTCTCCGTCCGCGCCATGAACTGCCTCAACAGCGCCAACATCAAACTGGTGTTTGAGCTGTGCAACAAGACGGAAAGCCGGATGCTGAAATACCGCAACTTCGGCAAAAAGTCACTCGATGAGATCAAAGAAAAAATTGAAAAGCACGGTCTTGAGCTGGGTATGACCCTCAGCGACCGGCTGCTCGCCGCTCTCGAAGCGGAAGCCGCCAAAGTCAGAGCCGATGCGGAGGAGAGTAATTAATCATGCGTCATAAAGTCGCCACTTTCAAAATCGGTCGCTCCGGCGCGCACCGCCGGGCGATGCTCGCCAACATGGCGAACAGCCTGTTCATCAACGGTCAGATCGAAACCACCATCGTCAAGGCCAAAGAACTTCGCCGTTTCGCTGAAAAACTGATCACCACCGGTAAAAAAGGTGACATCCACAGCCGCCGTCTGGCTTTCGCCAAACTCCGCAGCCGTGATGCTGTCAAACAGCTGTTTGACGTGGTCGCTCCGGTATATGCCGAACGCAACGGTGGTTACACCCGCATCTACAAACTGGGTTTCCGCCGCGGTGATGCCGCAGAAATGTGCCTGATCCAGCTCGTCAAAGATGAGGCAAAATAAGCATCAGCGCTTGTTATTATTCAGCAGGTTCACCGTAAAAAGTGAACCTGCTTTTTTTCTTGAAAGGATATCCGCCATGAGCGAAATCAGCACGCTTGCCCCGCAAAATGTCTGGCAGATCTTTGACCTGATCTGTTCAGTGCCGCATATTTCCAAGCATGAAGCAGCTTTGGTCGAAAAACTCGCTGCTCTCGCTGAAAATGCCGGTTTATCAGTCATCCGGGATGAATTTGACAATCTCATTATCCGCCGTCCGGCCGCTCCCGGATGGGAAAATGCGCCGGAAATCATCCTGCAGGCACACACGGATATGGTTCCGGCAAGCGACCGGGAATTCGACTTCATCAACACCCCCATTGCGCCGTATATCGACGGAGAATATGTCCGTGCTGACGGCACCACGCTCGGTGCTGATGACGGCATCGGAGTGGCGCATGCGCTGGCAGTGATTCTGGATAAGGAGTTTCAATGCGGCGCACTGACGGTCATCCTTACAGCGGACGAAGAGACCGGCATGACCGGAGCCAGCGGACTTGCCGCTGAACATCTCACCGGCAAATACCTGATCAATCTGGATGGCAGTGACCGGGGATTCTGCATTGGCTGTGCCGGTGGTGCCCGGCAGGAATCCATCTTTACCGCCCGATATACAACTCCGCAGCCGGGTAATCCGGTATCGATCACAGTTTCCGGTCTGCCCGGTGGTCACTCCGGCACCTGCATACACGAAAACCGGGGCAATGCGCTCAAAATCATCGCCGATTTTCTGGATACGCTTTCCGATATTCAACTGGCGCAGCTGGAGGGCGGCAATGCGGACAATGCCATTCCGGACACGGTCACGGCGTGGGCAGTTGCTCAAAACACTCCGGCTGAACTTCAGCATGCAGCAGATGCATTCACCCTTATAACGGCAAAAGAGTATGCGTTGTCGGAGGATCTCTCCATTAAAGTGACAACTGCTGACATGCCGGAAAAGGTCTGGGAAGCGGATTTCCAGCAGGATATCCTTGATTCCATATTACTGGTCCCCAATGGCGCACTGGATTTCGATGACGAATTAAAAATCGTCAAAACCAGCAGCAATCTGGCGTCCATCCACAGCCGGACCAACAGCGGAACAGTCTGTATCCGTACCAGTCAGCGCAGTACAGTTGACAGCTGCCGGGAAACGATCAGCAGTGTCATTGCCACGCACTTTGAATTATTCCATGCCGCAGGTGAAATCAGCGGCATCTATCCGGCGACTCCGCCGAAACATGATTCAACTTTGCTGAAAATCGCCATTGAATGTGCCAAAAAATCCGGCAGATCTGAACTCCCATACGCCGTTCATGCCGGACTGGAATCAGGTTGGTTCTCTGCTAAACATCCGGAGTTGGAGATCATCTCCTGCGGTCCGGATTCCGATGACATCCACACTCCGCAGGAAAAACTGCACATCGGTTCAGTCGGAGAATTTGACACCTTTTTGCGGACCTTGATCCTGGAACTGGGCAAATGATCACTCAACGGAAATTTCCGCTTTAAGGGCGGCAACCGCATCCGGCAATCCCGGCGACAACCGGCTCCATTGCCGGTCATCCAGAAAGATCCGGCGGCAGCTGCGCAACCTGCGGAATACTGCTTTGCGGAGCAGATCATCCGCATGCGAAGCCGGAACTCCGATAAAAATCAGGAGTTCCGGTTTTGCTGCGATCAAATATTCCGGAGCAAGAATAAAATACCCCCTGCCCGCAGCTGCAGCGACATTTTCCACCCCCGCCAGCGTCAGTGCATGATCGATAAAGGTATCTTTACCGCAACTGATCAATGGTGAACTCCAAAACAGTACAACTGCCCGTTTCCGCTTCTGCGGAATATTATCTTTCAACTGCCGGATCTTTTTTTCCAACTCCGCGGCCTGCCGTCCGGCTCCCGGCAGCTGCAGTACACTGCCGATTTTTTGCACATTTACCGGCAGATCATCAAGGGTGCGGCTTTGCAGCACCTCCACCCGTACCCCGCACCGTTCAAGTATTTCCCATTGCGCCTGCGGATGAGATGCATCACTGATTACTGCCGATGCCGACGAACGCAACACCGCTTCGACGAATGGTTTTCCCAAATCGCCGACCATCGGCAAATGCCGCACCTCCAGCTGATCACACGCACTGGAACGTCCGACCAGCCGGTTACTGCCGCCGCAGAATATGATCAAATCGGTTACTGCCGGTGACAGGGAAACCACCTTTTCCGCGGCGGACACCATCCACGGGATCAAAAAAATGCCGATCCATATTTTTTTCATTTTTTCTTCCGTAACCTGAATAATTCCATAACTTTATCTGCACTGTCGCCGCCGAACCAACCGAAATTCCCCTCTTGCCGGTAGGTTATGGGAGTGTTGAAGTCAGCATGACCATCTGCCCAAACCACTGCGACACTGCCATTATGCCGGAAATGCATCGTCGGTGTCGGCTCCCAGCCGCCAGGTTCATAACCGGGACTGCCGTAAGGAGCCTCCAACGCGATATTTTCCGTAAGTGAATCGCCGACGGGCAATCCCGCATCTCCGAACATGATCGTCCGGGCAGGCTCCTCAACTTCACTGACTTTAGCCCCCTGATTCACCGTCCAATCCCCCCGGGCAAAACCGATCGGCTGACTGTAGCCGTACCCCCCCGTGCCATAATTGCCGGCACTGTATTCACCCACTGAATCGGGATTGACGAATTTCGCCGACGGGCAGGCACGGACACCTTCGGAATTACCGAGATACGGATTCAAACCGCCTTCATTGATCACATTGCCGAAATCCCCCTTGAATTTGCCGCACCAGTAAATTTTCTGCGCATTGTCCGCCGAAAAAATAAACCATTCATCATTACTTTCCGCGTAAAGCAAATTCGCCATTCCCAACTGGCGGATATTGCTCTGGCAATTTGCCATCCGCCCGCGTTCCCGCGCCTGATTCAGCGCGGGCAGCAGAATCGCCGCCAATACCGCTATGATCGCAATGACTACCAGCAATTCTATTAAAGTGAAATGGGAGTGTGCGGGGGACAAGGAAAACTTTTTTTCACGAGAAAAAAAGTTTTCCCTTTCCCCCGCGCCCCCTTTCTCT
>SUWL01000112.1 GCA_015061495.1 Lentisphaerota bacterium | reverse complement strand
AGAAATGCGTTGTAAGCATAGTCAGTATAGGTGTATCCCCAGGTCGGATAACCCGGAGAGATATGCTTGGATGCCGAAGGACAGAGCAGCATTTCCGAAGAACTCATCTCCTGTCCGGCATTGCCGCCGTTAGTCAACTGTGATGCCGATGGAGTCATTTTTATGTAACTGCCGAAAATCGGAGTCGACCGCACATGACTGGCTCCGCCCTTGCCGTCCTTGTACATGGAGTGTTCCAGCCAGGGCCGGGTATTGCCGCCGGTTTGCGGCACTTGGGCAGGAAGAAAATACTCATCATTGGCAGTAGTATAATCCATCAGTGACATACCGTTCTGCTTGAGGTTGTTCAGACAACTGGCAGTACGGCCGCGTTCCCGTGCCGCATTGAGGGCGGGAAGCAATATCGCCGCCAATATCGCTATGATCGCAATGACTACCAGCAATTCTATTAAAGTAAATGCGCTCTTGGGAAGAGGGGAAAAACTTCTTTTCACGGGAAAAGAGGTTTTTCCCCTCTCCCCAAACCCCACTTCCCTTTTCAAGAAAAGCGGTACTCTTTGAGATATATATTGTCCGAGCCCCAGCGTAGAAAAGGGCGAGTTTTTCCGCGACCCGCCGCGCGGGCGGGAAAAAAAGTTTTCCCTTTCCCCCGCGCCCCCTTTCTCTTTCAAAAAAAGCGGAGTACTTTTTTGAAAATAATACAACGGCGAAACACATATTTGACAAGTTTTACTCACGAGAAGCTCAATTAAGGTAAAACGGCATTTCTTTCCATGGGCGGAAGAACACTGGTACTTTGACATCTTTGATTTCCTTTCTTTAGTTTTCCTGAAAAATCTGTTCTATTTTTTTATCGGTTAAAACTGTATTTACAGGGGAAACCGGTGGTTTCCCCGCCCATGGGCGGTGCGGAAATGCTTTCCGCACCGCAGAGATAATAATGTAATCAATAAATCAACTCTGCACGGTAGAGTTCCGCATCGTAACCGGTGCGGTCGAACCATGCCCATGCCGCTTCTTTGGCAACTCCTTCAACGTGACCGTCGCAGAATGCGTAGTTGTCCGAACCGTTGTGCTGACCGTCAACATACGCGGAGGAAGATCCCGACGGGCGTCCGCTGCCGTTGATGGAGTTGTCCAAAGCCATATAACCTGCTCCGGGATAAGATTTGCTTTTGGCATCAGCAAGCATTACGGTGATAGAGGGTTTGCGGATCCTTACCGACTTCCACGGCGGTGCATAGCCATCCAGATAGGTACTGCTGGGGGCATACGTCGCATCATGGGATGGACCATTCGCCATGACCGCATAACCCGGATAACTGTTATGCGCAGAATAGATCCCGGGGGTGGCTGTCGGTTTCAACACTTTGGGACAAAAAAGGTTGTCAATATCGCAGAATGATTCAGCTCCGGGTTGGAAATACTTCTGGAATGTTACATTCCACGTCATTTTCACCCCGTAGGTCGACCACTGTTTGCCGATATAATAATCGTTGAAGTCGTTACAGTAGTTGATGAAGGTTGTCGCATTCTGTTTCAAATTGTTGACACAGCTTGCCGAATGACCTCTTTCACGGGCGGAATTTAGTGCGGGCAGCAATATCGCCGCCAATATCGCTATGATAGCAATGACTACGAGAAGCTCAATTAAGGTAAAGCAGTACTGCTTTACCTTCCTGCAGGAAGGTAAAGCAGTACTGCTTTACCTTCCTGCAGGAAGGTAAATACCCATTTCCTTGTCTCATAACTTTCCTCCACAGTGTTATTTGGTTTCCGGCGGCAATCCCCGTGATCCCACCGGCATGGAACTGCGCTCACTTACAGTCTGCCAACTCCTCCAGAGTGACAAACTCCAACTCTTTGCCCGCGTTTGCCGCGGCTTCTTTGGCATAAGCATAGATATCTTTGAGCATCCGGATGCCTTCGCCCTCATGCACCGGATCGACATGACAGACCGGAATAAACGGCACATCAAGTCTGATACAGGCATCAATGTCATGTTTTGCCAGTGCCCAAGTCAATTCATAACGTTCTGCCGGCAGCAGCCAGGAATAATCGCATGAGAGCGGATATTCCAAACCGGGACAGACTGAAACGATCTCATCGTAACGTGCCTGATCCAATTCCCGCGGCGGCACATCCACATTGCCGTTGAGGTAATCCCAGCCGGTTTGCTGCCACACTGCGGAACTGTCAAAACTGTAGGATTCCGCCAGTGCCTTGAACATATTTTCACTGGATTGGATCGCCGGAGCGCGGAAACCGTTGATTTTGATATTCAACACTTTTTCCAGAATATCCCGTCCGGTTTTCAATCTTGCCCGGCAATTTTCCAGTGAATGATCGGCAGCCAATGCCGCCTTGTTTTCAGCGGCATAACGCTTGTTTTCCGTTTCATGCGGCAGATCCAGCACCATGGCGGGCGGCACACCCAATTCAAACCGGTTGTGCCGCAAACCGTGCTGACCGAATGCGTGACCGTCTCTGACCGCCCCGGCGATGATTCCCGGAATTTCCGGGAATACTTCATTGAAAGGCCTGTCGCTCTCCTCGTCAATAGGAACGACAAAGAAGGTCGCTTTTACGCCGCAACTGTTGAAAAAGTCGATCAGATGCCGGAAGTTCTTTTCCGTATACCATCCTTTAAGTGCCACATCATCAACCGTCTGGGCAAAATAGAATTTATTATTCGGCATGACCTACACCCACATAGTAACTCATGGCATTCTGCGTGGTATCGACTCTGCCGAATTGGCAGACGATCGGCAATTGGGAAGTGATCCGCAAAGCGTACTGCGTCAGCGGCGGGATCACCGTACCGGCAAGATCCTGCGGATGGTCAAGGCGCAGCGCAATGACCCTCTGGGCAGGCGCATTGACCTTGATGCCTTTGACCGGTTCTCGGTCGCTGAAGTAGATGTCGATCACCACCGGAGAATCACTCTCATGGGTGTTGAAAAACATCAGCGCTTCGTGCGCTTCTGCCGGACCGTTGTCCACTTTTTCCGGCAAATAACCGTCTGCAAAATACCAAACATTTTTTCCGCCGCTCATTTTCAAATCCCTTTCGCTACGAGTTCACGGATAAACGGAGTGATGGATTCCGGCCCACTCTCCGTAAGAACAAAGCCCTCTTCAATACGGTTGCTGCCTGCCGGATGACCCCAGATACTGATGTCGCTGTTGACACACATGCCCGCTTCAAACAGGTAGGTGGTATTTTCATCCGGATAGGGGGATTCCGCTTCAGCAAGACCGATACCGTGCATCGGCGGATAAAGATCGTACTGGGTCATGCCGTGTCTGGCAAAGACCTCTTTGACCTTTTTGACCATTTCACCGGCAACCACTCCGGCTTTAAGGTAATTCTGCTGGACATTGGCAGCTTCAAAAAGCACATTCAGGAACTTTTTCTGCTCATCACTGGCTTTGCCGATGACAAAGGGGTATTCCACGGTGGCGACATAACCCTCATACTGGACTGCCATTGCCGCCATGACCATTTCGCCCTCGCGCATGATCTTGTTGGCAGTTCTGCCGATGACCGTTTCAGTGCGCTTGCCCGAACCGAATACCATGAAATTGATATCTTCCGCACCTGCCATGCGTGCCGCACCTTCAGCAGCTCCGGCAGCCAGAGTTTCCGGATTGCCGTCCACAGCATATTCCAGCAGTTTTTTGTAACCTTCGCAAGCCTGTCTGCCGGCTTCTTTCAAACAGGCGATCTCATTGGCGGTTTTGATGATGCGCAGACGGGCAATGATCGGCATCGCATCGACGATCTCCACGCCGGGGATCGCTGCTTTGAGCCGTTCCATGATCGGAGCGGGAATATCCCAGACCCCGACCAGTCCCAGACGTTTGCCGCCTTTCAAAGCTCCGGCAAGGACATCTTTCAAACTGGAAAAGGTCGCCAGCGGATAGTCGATCTCTTCCGGAACGGATACGCAGGCAAATTCCCGGACATTGCAATAACTGTCCCAGACGGACATTTCCCGGGCATAATTTTCACCTTCCGGGGCTCCGGCAAGCGTGGGTTCGCCGCATTTGGGGATCACGCAGATGCCGCGCTCAAAAATCGGCCAGAAGTTGCAGACATAACGCAAATTCTCTTTGCGGTACTCATCACCGTAAACGGCGATGGCATCAAGTTTTTCTTTTTCCATCTCCGCCTGAATGCGGATGATGCGTTCTTTAAATTCACTTTTGGGAATACAGATCATTTTTTCCTTTTCTCCTATATATAAAGGTTACGTTCAGTACGCATACCCACCGGCGGCGGTCTCCCGCGGACAATCTCCCGGCAAATCTGCTGACACCGGCTCGGTCGGGCAGGTTTTACTGCACTCCTTTGCCGCTGCCTTGACCAACCAGCGACCTTGTCTCACGATTCATCCGCCGGATGGATCGAACCGTTTCCGGCAGTTTGGCAGTCACCTTTTTCCGGGTGGATCTGACCGTGCAAAGCATATTATACCATCTGTTTATTAAAATTTCTCCGCAATTTTTGTCTTTTATTGCGCAAAAACTTCAAATTTTATCCAACCAGCCATTTTACTGCCGTTTTTTAATTGCCTGACAACGACATTTCTTCCATTTTTTCCAGCAGATCCATGCAATCCCGGGCAAAAACGCCCCCTCTGATCCACGGCAGATTCTCATCCGGCAGTTTCAATTCCAAGGCTCTGACCAGATCCAGCCCGATCACCGCGTTGCCTTCCGGATTAAGATGCAGATAATCCCGCATCAGCAGCCGGAATGCTTTGATATCATAGTCATGCAACCGTTTCCACCGCTTGTAGTTGTCGCAGATGTACTCTCCGGCGACCTCCCGGATGACTTCCAGATAAGGTTCGTAGTTATCAGCCCACTGCGGAGCTTCTGCCCGGAACTTCTCATAATCGCAGCAGTAATAGGTCTGGAAGAGTACATCGCCGCCCCATGAATTGACCCGACGGCGCATTTCA
>SUWL01000111.1 GCA_015061495.1 Lentisphaerota bacterium | reverse complement strand
GCGTTGAGAACGGTAGAGTATCTCCATCGTATTGCCCTGCTGTCCCTGCCAGTTGTAGAAACTCATCAAATCTTCATAGGGAACCTGCTGGATCAATCCCTGCGGAGCTTTGCTCCGGGAAAATGCGAACCAGCCGTCGGCAAGATCATAGTGCATACTCTCATTAAGTGGTGCGCCGGAATCAAAGGGAATGGCGGTAACGCCGGAACTTTTGACGAAACGGATCACTCCGGGTTCATTTTTGATCTGGGCGGAATTGTGCATCCACATGCAGAAACTTAAAGTATTCATCGCTGCCGGATTGACATAAATTCTGTAATCCAGAGTCAGCCGGGATGAATTTTCTTTAAGTGTATAGGTTTTGTATATGGTGATCCACTGACCGACCGAACCGGTACCGGTGCGTTCGCATTTGATCATTTTGCCGTCGGGCAGTGATTCGAACTGACCGGTATAGGGTTTGCCGTACCAATGGCTGGCGCGGAGTGCTTTTTCCTGCCAGTCCAATTCGCCGCCCAATCCCAGATCGGCGGCACCATCGGCATATTCCGTTCCGGAACGCAGATCGGTAAGTTTGACCACCCGGGCTCCGTTGGCAGGAGAAATTTCAGCTTTGACAAAGCGGTTGGCAAGTTCCAGATTGCCGTTGGGCAATCTGGTTCCGGTTACTGCTGCACCGAGCAGCAGTACCGGAAAGATCGCCGCTGCGATGGGAAGATACTTCATTTTGTTCACACCCCCCTCGGATTGGCGAAACGGGCACGGGCTTTTTTTGCATCGTTGGTGTTGACCGCGTTGATGGTTGCATTATCTCTCATCGGGGTATCCCACGGAGTCGGAGCTTGGAAACTGTCAACGTGACCGTCGGTAAAAATATAGTTACTGCCGCCATTATGTCTGCCGCGTGCAACGACCCAGTTCGCTCCACGTTGCTGGGTGAGTCCCCAACTGTCATCGTAACCGAAGGTATCGGTCAAACCACCTTGAGCACCGATTTCTGCAAACGCGATCAAAGAAGACGGAGCATAGATCTGGGTATACTTCAAATCAGCGAAAGGCTTCCAGTTACTCTCTTGAGTACCGCCAGCCCGACACAGGTATCGGTTATAGCCGTAATGAACATTATTCCACTCAAATATGACGGTTGTATTGTATTCGAATGAGATTTTGGTGGAATAATTCGGCTGCAGAATATTCCAGTTGGGACACTCTTTGGCACCGGTTTCATCAGCGAAATCCGGAAATCCGGCAGCATTCAAAACCATTGGCCAACTGTGTCCTATACCGTCCGTATAACAGGGCATCCACCAACTGTCATTGGCATCAGAGTACATGATGGCAGTAGTTCCCAGCTGTTTCATGTTGTTTTTGCACGAAGCATCTTTGCCGCGTTCCCGGGCAGAGTTGAGGGCGGGCAGCAGGATCGCCGCCAGAATGGCAATAATGGCGATTACTACGAGAAGTTCAATAAGGGTAAAGCAGTACTGCTTTACCCGCCTGCAGGCGGGTAAATGGCAAAGGGCTCTCTTGGAATCCGAAACGTAAACACAAGCTTTTTTCATGATTTCATCCTTTCTTTTTACATGAGACATTCCGCATTTTTATCGGCTGCGGCACAGCCTGTTATGGATACTATCCGGCAGAAGTTCCTCCAATTTTCTGCTTTTTTAATTACCTTTATACTGTATTTTTCTACGATTTGCAACCGTTTATTTTGTCACATCATCGCGCATGCTGAAATCTGAAATCATATATCCGTTCCGGACTTTTCCGGTGATCAGGGAGCAACGTCTCCCGTATCGACCGGCGCAATAAATTTGGATGCTATCACTGCCCGGCATCCGGGAGTATCCGCCACATCAACCGCATCGAGCAACGCTTCCGCAATTTGCGTATAACGGGGCAGCAATGTCGTCACCGACGGCGAAAATAATTCGAACAACGGATCATTGTTGCATCCGCAAAAAATCAAATCTTCCGGTACTTTTACTCCGGTATTCCAAAGTGCCTTTTGCAAACAAAGCAAACTTGGCACGTCGTCAGCAATCACCGCATCCGGACGTTGGGTCAATATAAAATCCCGCAGCGTATTGCGCGATTTCTGCATCGGATCACCCTCTATCTCAAGAGGCTGTACCAATGCCGGATCAAACTCCATACCGTTTCCCAGCAGGGCAGCCTTGAATACCCGCTCCTGCTCCCTCTCCGAATACCACTGCAATGAACCGCGCAGCAACGCTATCCGGCGGCGGCCGATGGATTTCAAATATCCGCATAATCCGGTCATCGCATCTAAATTGCTGGATGCAACAAATGAACTGCCCGGAAAAAACGGCTCTTCCAGAAACACCACATTGCTGCAGTCTGCTGCAAATAATTCTATAACATCATCCTTGAATTCATAATAGTCATGCGCCAGACAGATCAGCCCGCGCACCCCGAAACTCTCCATCTCACGACGGTTCGTGCGCATCTGCTCAATATTATCGTGAGTCCAGCTGATCATCAACCGTAAATTACGTCTGGCGGCGGCCCTTTCCAATTCCGCCAATAATTTCATCCTCCGGAAACTGCTGTGGGAATCAATCATCACTCCCACCAGCGGCGATTTTTTCCCTGCCAGCATCGCCGCTGCCATGTTTCCGCGATATCCCAGCTCCTTCGCCGCCTTTTTGATCCTTTCCCGGGCCTCCTTGCCGACCCGGATCGAACCGGTGCAGTTATTCAGCACCTTGCCTGCCGCCCCCCGGGAAACTCCGGCAGCTTTGGCTACATCATGCAATGTTACTTTAGACATCTTTTTAGATGGCATACTCCAATACCTTTCATTTTAGAGATAGCACGTGATATTTTCACAATTGCAAAAATGTAGCATTGAGATTATTGTTTTTCAAGCTGTGAATAACTTTTTGTAAAAATTATTCACAGACTTCACCGCATCATTCCGGATTTTCCCCGGCTTTTTCATCATCATCACCGATACGCTCGGTCACCCGACCGTCATCCGAAATATCATCCTTTTTCTCATCCAGACGTTTGAAAAGCCTGATCAGATCAACCGCTCCGCCGATACTGAACCATACCGTTGAAATGATCCCGATCAAACCGGCAATCAGAATCTTGGTGATGAAAAAGTAGTGCGACCACCACTCATCCGGCCAGGGCGATATCCGGTTCCAGATGATCACGGCAACGAAAAGTATGCCGAAGCAGTAGACAAAACTGTAGATGAATACCGACCACGCCAGAATCCGGTCGCCTTTGGAATAATTCGCATCAATGCCGATCAGTGACTGCAGCACCTTTTTCAGAGAAAACGGAACTTTCTTTACCTCCTGACCGTTTTCACTGTAAATCCCCCGGTGCAGCATCTTATCCATGTTGAAAGGCTTTTTGCACGTCAGCAGAGAGATCACCACATAAAGTATGATCGAGATCATCATCGCTATGAAAAAGATTTCCTGCGAATTGATGGGGAACTTTACCGGATTCATCTCCCACTTGATATAAGGATCAAACGGCGCAGATGCCGCACGCAGGATCCGGTCACATGTTTCCACCATTCCGATTTTTTCCAGATAAGGATAGATGCTCTTTTCCCAGCTCTGCTGCATCACGATACCGCCAACCGACAGAATCGATCCGGCAAGCAGCGCAGCCGTCGCTCCGGCGGTCGTGCCGCGCTTCCAGTAAAGTCCGAATACGATGCACGGTCCGGCTCCGCCCAGCCAGATGGCTCCCGTGATCGCAAAGAACATCAGAATATAATCCATCTGCGCAAAAAAGAAGCTGAATACAAACGCAAAGACCGCGACCGAAGCAATCAGCCAGCGCAACAGACGCAGCTGCTGACGCGGTGATAACGGAGTTTTACGGAATGGCAAGATCACATCCTGCGCAATAATGCTTCCCCAGCTGTGCAGATAAGTGGTGTCCGTGGAAACCATCAAAAAGAACATGAGCGCACAGAAAATGCCGGTAATACCCACCGGCAGCATGTGTCTGATCGCCGCCGGAGCCAGCATCTGGCTGTAGACGGTCTGGAAGTTCTGCGCTTTGCCGGATTTGGATTTTTCCAGATATGCTGAAGCATTTTTCTGATAATCGACCCCCGATTGCGGAGCTTCTCCCAGAATGTTTTCCTGCACTGCCGCAACATGATCCGGAGCAACATCCTGTACCGCTTTGCGGGTCAATGTGTAATTAACTTCCGAGGATTCCCCGGCAAAATGCACCCCATTCATGTAGGTGTAAGCAGCAACCGCCAGCATGACATACATCATTATGGAAAACCCCCCGCGCCAGGTACCGAGCAAACCACCCATTTTCTGTTCATGCGCGTTGATCGCCGCCGCCTGGTAACCTTGAGAACCGGACCAGCTCATACGGTTGACGATGCTCGATATGATACCGACGATCACATAGAAAAGATTGAAGTCACGCAGCTGATCAGTATCATAAGGATTGAGAAAACTCTTTCCCGGTGCCTGATCAAAAAGTACCGGCGCCATATCATCGTACCAGGAAAATTTATACAGTATGAAAAATACCAGCACGCAGTACATAGGATAGCTCAACAACCCCTGTATACAATCGGTCACCATGATCGTTACCTGTCCGCCCAGCGAAACAATCAGTACCGCCATTCCGAGGAACAATGCCATCAATATCCCGAATGTGGATGCTTCCCAGCCAAAAATGTTGATCGTAAGCGGCAAATCCATGAAATAGATGAAAAAACGCGCTCCGACTGCCGGAAAAACCGCATAATTTACCACCCCGGATATCGCTTGCAGCACGGATGCCAGAATCCGGAAACCGCGATTGTAACGGATCTCCAGAAATTGTCCCATCGTCAACGCCCGCGTTTCCCGGTAGCGGTAGACACAGTAACCGGTCAATGCAAAAAGCAGCGACAGCGGCATAGTCAACTGGCTCCAGAAACTGACCGCAAAGCCCACTTTGTAATACATTTCAATCAGACCGACCACAGTGATCAATCCCCACGCCGCTTCACCGCCGGCAACCGATATCA
>SUWL01000023.1 GCA_015061495.1 Lentisphaerota bacterium | reverse complement strand
ACAATGAAAGAGTATCTTTAACATTAAAAGGAATGAGTCCGGTAAAATACCGAACCCATTCCACATAATTTAACCCGTCCAAATTTTTGGGGTCACATCACCAACGGGAGAAGCCGTTTTTTTGTGCATGACCGCAGATCAGTCATCGATCGGTCTGCCGCCGGCATCCATCCGTTTGCCGGTTTTGCCGGCGGTTCCGGCTGCGGCGATCCGTTTGCGCAGATCATCGGCGCACCATGCCGGTGCCGGAGCAGAGGCATCTTGCGCCAGGTATTCGCAAATCGCGCGACGCATATATCTGGCTCCCGGATCATCGGCATCAAAACGGAATCCGGAGATGATCAGTCTGCCTTTGCCGACAGTGAATTCCGAAAGCATGGATTTATGTTTGACCAGCTTGAATGACGGGATCAATTCGTAAGCCGGAGCAAATTCCGGCATTTCCCGATCATAGACCAGAGATTTTGAACCTTTCATCAAGGGGAAAAACTGCCAATCCTGGAAATCCTCATGGGGATATTTGTTCCAGACCGGGTGCGGATTGAGCAATGCTCCGCCATGACCAAACGAACGTCCGGAAGTGTGCGAACGGAAGTTTTCTTCCAATGCTTCACCGGGGAAGTTGTCCGTCAACAGGATTTTACCGCCGTCTTCCATGAATTTTATTGCGGCATCATCCAGTTTGCTGCAGACTTTTACATCATCTGCCAAAGTGAATTCTCCGGCGGGGAAGATCCAGAATTTCCAGAAGTTCTCCCACTCTTTGCCGTTGGCATTCAACGTTGCTTTGAGAACTGCAGCCACGCCTTTACCGGATTCCGGCAGAGTAAACTCCACTTTGCCGACCGGGATGACCTGACCGGGAGTAAGAGCGGTGGCGGTGTTTTTACCAGAAGCGATAACTTTACCGTCCATGGTTTCAAACGACCATTTGAGTTCGGCGGAGGCTACCGGGGAACTCTCAAAGCAGGTGAATTCGATGTCGTGTGAGAAAAGGGTGTTTTCCTGCAGGTTGCGGAATCTGCCGGCGGTACACAACAGGATGCTTTCACCGCAGTAACGGCGCACATCAGCGATGGTTTCGCCGTATTTTTCTTCGTAGAATTCATTGAATACACCGCAGGGATAACCGATCAGATGCCAGTGGGTGTCGATGCCGCCGAGATAATCGAATCCGGCCATGTTACGGCAGCTGCGGAGGTTTTCGATCAGCTGTTTGCGGCAGCTGGAAATAAAGAGGGAGTTCTTTTCGTAATAGATCCGCTCTTTTTCGTAGACTCCGTGCTTCTGCATATTTTCCCGGGCGGCTTCAAAGAGGTCGGTGCCGATGAAAGTGCCTTTGTAGCGCTCTTCCTGGGAGAAATCCAATGCCCCTCCGAGGATACCGGATTCGTGGCTCAAGCACGGACGCTGATATACGGCATTGCGTGCTTCAATATAGTCTCTGCCGGGGAATTCATCGTGACAATAACTGAATTCGCCGCCCAGACATCCGAAGCAGTCCGAGAATTTTCTGACCCGGTCAAGACGTTCGGGGTCGTGGTTGAGCGGATAGTCGATAACTTTTCTGCCCGGGGTGAATTCGTATTCGATGCCGCGCATGGCTTCCTGCGGGTTGTAGAGCATGCCCGGAGCGAGGGTGTGAAGCATTTTGATCAGCCGTTCCATGCGGACGATGGCGACTTCATCGATGATTTTTTCGTTACCTTCGCAGAGGATCACTGCGGACGGGTGACGGCGGATCTGTTTGATGATCGCTTCAGCCTCATCGAAACTCCAGATCGACGGAAATTCGGTCTGAACGAGGAAACCGAGTTCATCACACGCTTCGTAGAATGGTTCCGGCGGGCACCAGGTGTGGCAGCGGATGAAGTTGAATCCGGCAGAACGGATCACTCCCAGCTCCCGGAGATATTTTTCCTTGTCATAATGGGGGTTGGTGGTGTCGGCAAAGTAGCAGTGTTCGGTAACTCCGCGGAAGAAAGTCGGAATACCGTTGACCTGCAGTTCCATCCCGTTGACGGTGACCTGACGGGCACCCCATTTGAATGCGGCAGAATCGATGGTTTTGCCATTCTCTTTGAGGGAGAGTTCAATATCGCAGAGAGCCGGATCGCGGTCGCTCCAGAGTACGGGCGGCACGGCAGAAGTAAATTCGGCACAGCCGTCGATTTCCAGAGAACCGGAATCAACAGTTGAACCGTTCTGCGAGATTTTCCAATCCAGCATCGCTTTGCCGCCTCTGGTTTCGACGTGCCAGAGGGGAACACCGGAAGCAAAGGAGATGAAGTAATCGGTCAATTCGGCATGTTCGGTAAATTTGAGCCAGACTCCGCCATTGATACCGGCACGTTCGGACTGATATCCCTGTGCCGCCAGACCGCGGTGCTGTCCGGGACGGGTTCCGAAAACGATCCCGTCATGTGAACCGTCCACCCGGTGATACGCACCGCCGTCATCATGGACATTGCACACGACGATGATAAGTTCGTTTTCCTCTCCGAGACGGAGGAAGTCATCCAATACATAAGTGCTGGCAGTGGAATATCCGGTGACACTGCCGGCAAAGTTGCCGTTGCAATAGACGCAGCATCCCCACATGGCAGGACCGACGGTCAACGTGGCGCACTGGAATTTTTCAGCAACAAAGAAGCGTTTGCGGTAGTAGCCGGTTCCCACCAGAAAACTGCTTGCTGCATGAGGGGTCAATGATCTGCCCATCGGAAAGTGCGGTTTGCGGTAGTCGGGATTGAAGCGGGCGGTCAGACCGAAAAAGTCCTCTTCGTCATAAAGTTCATAGTGATCGTCCCAGTATCCCGGAGTGACCATTTTGCCGGTGTACTCTTCTGCATCCGGCAGCTGGGAGAGCAACGGGGTGAATTTTTTGGGAGAATAGAAAAAATCCCACTCTCCGTTAAGTGAAAAAACGACCGGTAAAGACATTGTGTTTCCCTTTCTTTGATCATATCCAACTACTGTAATAACGATAGCAGTTTGTACAGTACCTTTACTTACTATAGCATTAAGGTGAATATTTTGCAATCTTCACTTGAGTTTAATTGGCAATAAAAAGATAAAAAATATGGATTATTTCATGTTTTTCGTTTGAAAATACTTTTTTATGGTGATATATTCCGGACAGAGTTTGCCTTTTTCAGCAAAAAAAATGGTGCAGATCATGAAAAAAGTGAGTAAAAAAACGTTGTTGCCGTTTTTTGCAACGGTAATCGCCGCAGTTGCGGCAGGGTGCAGTTGTGCGCACACCCATGTGCCTGGTCGTGTCGTGGATCATCCGCCGGTACCGGATGGTACAGATGTCTTTTTCTGTCTTTTGGACTATGCGTTATTTGCGCCGCCGCCGCCACCGCCGCCACCACCACCGCCGCGGCATCATCACCGTCCGTTGCCGCCACCGCCGCCACCGCCGCGGCGTCATCACCGTCCGTTGCCGCCACCGCCGCCACCGCCGCGGCGTCATCACCGTCCGTTGCCGCCACCGCCGCCACCCAAAGTGAAGCCGCCTCATGCAGGGGGATACAGTCCGGGATACCGTCCGGGACCCAATCCGGCATTGTACAAGCGTGATTCAAAGAAACCGGATCATAGTGCCAGGCCTGAAGCAAAAAGACCGGATCACCGTTCAAAACCGGAAGCAAAGAAACCGGCTCCCGGTGGACGTCCGGAAACTCCCCCGGCAAGAAAATAGTTGCCGCTGATTGAATTTTTCTGAAATCCTCTTATGGTGTATCCTTGAACGGGCGGGATCGTGTTTTCCCGCCCTGGATATCCAAAGGAGGTTTTTATGTTTAAAGGGATATTTTTCGCCGAGCTGCCGCCGGATGAATGGTTGAACCGGGCGGAAAGCAGTGTGGAGCATGGAGCGGTATGGTTTGCTGCCGAAAAGGGTGGATTGCTGAATTCATTGTGGGTATCGCTGGCGGTGATCGCCGGAGGAGCTGTTTTGATTGCGGTCGGCAGAATATTGGCAAAACGGATGCGGGAAAACGGCTCTTTCCGGTGGGAGGTATTCAATGCCGCATTCACACCATTTGTCTGGGCGGTGGTATTTGGCGGAATATGTTTTGCATTTTCCCCGTTGCGCAGAGCGGTGCCGCCGAAAATGTTTGTCTGGTTTTTGCGGTTGTTTTACAGTGCGGTCACGCTGTCGCTGGTCTGGGGGATCTGCCGGATGATTTCAGTTTTCAACCGGCGCTTATGTGCCTACGCTGAACGGCAGGACAACCGTCTGGACAAATTGACAGTCGGTATGTTCGGCAATGTGATGAAAACTGCCGTGTTGGTTTGTGCATTCTTTTTTATCGGTCAGAATATTTTTGAACTGAATATCACTGCTCTGCTTGCCGGGGCAGGGGTGGTCGGACTTGCACTGGCACTGGCAGCGAAAGATACGGTATCCAACTTTTTCGGGACACTGGTGATTATTGCCGATTCGCCGTTTCGCATCGGGGATCGCATCGAATGTCAGAATATCACCGGTATCGTACAAAATGTCGGTATGCGCAGCAGCCGGATATTGCTGGATGATGAATCGATCTGCACCGTCCCGAACAGTATCCTTACCAATTCGGTTCTCCGCCGCATCAATCCCCGGTTTGTAATGAAACGCAGTTTTGATCTGTCGCTGACCTATTCCACTGCTCCGGAAGCTCTTGAACGTGCAAAAACTATATTGCATGAAATACTTGATGATCTCAATGGCAAAGATGCTCCGGGAAACCGTCCGCACATATTTTTTGCTTCATTCGGTGAATCATCTTTGAATATCCGGGTGATCGTCTGGCTGAAATGCACTTCTTTATTGGAGGCAGAACAGCAGCTTGATGTTATCAACAGCCGGATACTTCACCGTTTCAATGCCGAGAAGCTGGAATTTGCCTACCCCACCAGGACATTGTTTCTGGAGAAGAACTTTTCGGAAAATTCCGGCAGATCATGATGTTACACTCTTGCGGAAGCGCAGCAGTGAGAATGAAAAGAGTGCCGCGCCGATAATTGTAAGCGCCAACAGTTGTTTCCAGACCGCCTGAAATCCCGCACCCCGGTAGAGAATGGCTTGACTGAATGCCACAAAGTGAGTGGTCGGTGAAATTTGCATGATCGTTCTGACCGCTTCGGGCATGCTTTCCTGCGGAGTCAAGCCGCCGGAGAGCATATCCATCGGCATCAGCACCAGGATCAGCAGGATCCCCAGCTGCGGCAGATTGCGGGTCAGACAGGATAAGGTGATCCCCAGAGAGGTCACGGCAAACAGATAGATAGCCATTCCGGAAATAAAGAGCAAATGAGATCCTTCTATGGGCATTTTCAGAACTCCCTGGATCAACAGCAGTAGCGAGCAGGTTGCCGCAGTCAGTACAACTGCCGCCATCGACCAGAGTTTGGAAAGCATGATTTCGGTCGGTGAAAGCGGCAGCGCCAGCAGATGTTCCAGGGTTCCGTTTTCCCGTTCCCGGATCAGAGCCGCTCCGGAAAGGATCACTGCCAGCAATGTGACGTTGTTGATCAGTTGGATCACCGAACTGAACCACGCCCGGGTGAGATTCGGATTGAAGCGGTTGCGCAGGATCAGCTGCGCTGCCGGCGGCAGTTTGGCATCGTGGGCGGCAAAAGCGGCAGTTTCCCGCATGATTATCTGCTGGATATAGCCTGCTCCGGTGAATGCCTGTGACATCCGGGTGGCATCCACATTCAATTGCAGAGCCGGATCCAGACCGGAAAAGTAATCCTGTTGAAATTCAGCGGGGATCACCAGAACAAAGGTGTATTTGCCCTCATCCATTCCCGGATCGACCTGCGGCAGGGTGATTTCCTGCGGTTTCAGAAACATCGGCGGCAGAAAGGCATCGCTTATCCGGTAAGACAGCTGGGAGTGATCTTCATTGACAATGGCGATCGCCGCGTTGGTGATGGACTCCGGAGCGGCTTTGGCAGAGATGTAGACACCAAGAGAAAAAGAGTACAATATCAGCAGCAGCAGGACTTTATCTGCGTAAAGTCCTTTCAGCTCTTTGATGCCCAGTTGATAAATGTTGCGTAAATACTGTTTCATGACTGCTGTTTTTTCTGACATAAAGTTCCGGCGGATATGATCACCGGGATCATTCCGGCAAGGATAAGCATCGGGTCAAGCAACTCTTTTAATCCGAGGGCTTTGTTGAATACTCCCCGGCAGATGAGCAGCATGTAGGTCGTAGGATAAATAGTACCGATGATCCTTGCCAATCCCTGCTGGGTGGAAACCGGATTGATCATGCCGCATAACTGGGTCGCCGGCAGCATGGTACCCAGCATAGTGAGAAAGATCACGGCGATTTGACTGCGGGTGACTGACGACGCCAGCAGTCCCATGCCGGTGGCAGCTGTGGAATAGAGCATTAGTGCAGTCAACAGCAGAAAAAGATTGCCTTTTACCGGGACTCCGAATGCCGTTACCGCCATAACCAGCATCATGATCCCGCTTAAAAATGCAAACGCAGTGTAAGGCAGTTGCTTGCCGAGCAGAAACTCCGTTTTGGTAAGCGGCGTAACATAAAAATTGATGATCGAACCGGTCTCTTTTTCCCGGACGACCGCCAGAGCCGCTAAAGTGGCAGGGAGCATCAGCAGCAATACCGGGATGACTGCCGGAACCATCGCGGGCAGGCTCAAAACATCGGGATTGTAACGGTAGCGTACTTCGATATTTACCGGAGTACCGGAATTTCCGGGCAGGGAATCCAGATATTTCTGATGCATGGCATTGATATAGCCGTTGATGGTTTCCGAACGCATGGGCATGGCGCCATCGACCCAGACGGCGACTTCCGGAGAAAGCCCCTGCTCAAGTTGTTTGCCGAATTGCGGAGGCAATTCGATGACCATGCTCAATTCGCCGTTTTTCATCCGGCGGTCGAGGTCGGCGTAATTTTTTACCGGAGCTTTGCGGACGAAATACCGGCTGCCGGAGACATTGAGCGCGTAATTGTTACTGATGATCGTGTGGTCATTATCCAGTACGGCGAAAGGCAGTTCTTCGACATCCATGCTTATTCCGTAGCCCATGACGGTCATCAGCAGCAAAGCTCCGAAAAGGGCGAGTGTGGCGCGCACCGGATCGCGGAGCAGTTCCAGATTTTCCTTCCATGCGCAGGCGGCGAAGCGGCGTAAACTGAATTTTGCAGGCGGTTTCAACGGTTCTTTTATTAGCGGCGGCAATGGCGGAACGGGGGAGATATGCTGTACAGATTCAAGACAGCGGATGAACGCCTCTTCCAGATTGGAACAGTTGTTTTTTTTGACGATTTCATCTGGGGCATCACAGGCGAGGGATTTCCCGGCGTGCATCAGGGAGATCCGGTCGCAGCGGGCGGCTTCATTCATAAAGTGGGTGGTGATAAAAATGGTGACCTGATCTTTGCGGGACAATTCGATTATCAGTTCCCAGAAATTATCCCGGGCAACCGGATCGACTCCGGAGGTCGGTTCATCCAGAATGAGGATATCCGGGTGATGGATGACTGCTGCTGCCAGCGAGAGCCGCTGTTTTATTCCCAGCGGCAGTTCCGGGGGCATCCGGTCGGCAAGTTCAGTGAGCTGGAAGCGTTCGAGCATCTCTTTGATCCTGTTGTTGATCTGCGGTTCGGGGATTTGGCAGATGCGGGCGTAGAGCCGGAGATTTTCTCTGACGCTCAATTCGTTGTACAAAGAGAAATTCTGGGTCATATACCCCAAACGGGTACGGATGTCGGTTTTTTGCAAATCCAGTGGTTCGCCGAAAAATTCCACTTCCCCGGCAGATGGCGGCAGCAAACCGGTAAGCATCCGCATGGTGGTCGTCTTGCCGCAGCCGTTAGAGCCGAGAAAACCGAATATTTCCCCTTTGCAAATCTCAAAGGAAACATTATCGACGGCGGTGAAGTTTCCGAAATTTTTGCCGAGATTTTTCGCTGAAATAGCAATTTCCTGACAACTGTTTTGGCGGGAAATGACGATTTCCCGGTGCATTTGCCGTTTTTCGGAGGGGAGCAGTTGGATAAACGCGCTGTCAAGATCATTTTTTCGGGTATTTTGCAGTAGTTCAGCCGGTGTCCCGCTGAAAATGATTTTGCCGTCGTACATCGCTTCCAACCGGTCAAATGAAGCGGCTTCATCCATATAAGCGGTAGCGGCGAGGATCGTGATGCGGGGATTTTGTTCGCGGATGCGTTCCAGAAGTTCCCGGAATTGCCGTCGGGCGAGGGGATCGACACCGGTGGTCGGTTCATCGAGTACCAGTAATTCGGGGTCATGGATCAACGCGCAGCACAGTCCGAGTTTCTGCTTCATGCCCCCGGAAAGTTTTCCCGCCGGGCGGTCGAGAAACTCTCTCAATCCGGTCGCTGATGTCAAAAGGTCGATCCTCCGGCGTCTTTCAGCGGCATCATGTCCGAATAACCGGGCGAAATATTGCAGATTTTCCTCCACTGTCAGAGAGAAGTAGAGGTTTTTGCCCAATCCCTGCGGCATATAAGCGATGCGTGGACAGCACAGTTCCCGGTGGTGCGCATCCCGCATGTCCCCGCCGAGGATTTCCAGAGTGCCCTGCTGCATTTTTCTTGCTCCGGTCAGCAGCGAAAACAAGGTGGATTTACCGACTCCGTCCGGTCCGATGAAACCGGTCAGTGTCCCTGGCATGATCTGCAAAGAAAGATCGTTGACAGCAATGGTTTTGCCGAATGAAAAAGAGAGGTGCCCGGCAGATACGGCTGGCAGACTGTTCATCTTTCCGACCTCAAGCGGAGAAAATCAGGCCATGGTTCGTTTTTATCGAGTTTCACCCATGCGGTTCCCGGGACGCCGGTTTTGACCAGATCGATGTGTTTTTTCAGCAATTCCGGGGCGATGCGTGCTTTGACCCGGAACATGAGTTTTTGCCGTTCGATTCTGGTTTCCACTGTTTTTGGGGTGAATTGAGCGACACTGGCGACGAAAAATACGGTTGCCGGTACCGGCATATCCGGAGCGGCATCCAGCAGCAGTCTTGCCGGAGTGCCGAGCGCGACTTTACCGGCGACTTGTTCCGGCAGGAAAAAGGTCATATACACATCGGAAAGATCCACAAGATTGAGTACTTTACCGCCGGCGGCGAGAACCTCTCCAGGCTGGGCGGTGCGGTATTGGATCCTGCCGTCCAATGGTGCGGTCAACCGGCAATCATCCAGATCGGCTTTGATCCGGGCGATATCCGCTCTGGCGGCATTGATATTGGCGAATGCGCCTTTGACATCGGCTTGTGCGGCACTGATGGCGGCGCGGGCTTTTTCAGCGGAAGCTCTGGCGGCGGCAACTTCGGCGGCGGTGGTTTGATAATAGGTCTCATCCACTTCGTAATCCTGTTTGGAAACGGCGGCATCGACCAGCAGAGCTGAAGCACGGTCAAAGCGTTTTTTTGCGCCGTCCAGTGCGCTTTGTTTCTGTTTGACCACGGCATCGGCGGCATCGGCTTCGCTCTGGCGCAATTTGACGGCGGCTTGTGCTGAAGCCAGTGAAGCTTCCGCCTGTTTTTCCCGGGCTTGAGCCTGTTCCAGTTGAGCCTGCAAAACATTGGTCTGCATCAAAGCGAGCAGTTGTCCTTTTTTGACGAAATCTCCGTCATTGACATATATTGCTTCGATCCTGCCGGACAATTTGGTGCAGATGTTGACTTCGGTGGCTTCCAGACGGCCATTGCCGCTGGCAAAAGCCGGATTGCGGTAGATGGCATTTGCCCGGTATGAGCAGAACCAGTATATCCCCACTCCGGCAGCGGCGACAACGGCGAGCAGAACAACAATTTTTCCGGTCATGGCTACTTCCTCCTCTTCTGCATTGAAATACCTTTTCCGTACACTTTTTCAATTATAAGCGTTTCGGCAGATTTTCCAACCGGAAAAGTCCGGTTTATTCCGGAAATGTGCCGGAGGATAAAAAAAATACATTTTTTTTGGATTTTACGCTGTTTTTCTGTTGAAAAATACCTGTATGCAGTCTATAGTATCACCGTGAAAAGTGTAACCCCGGGGGGAAGATGATGAGAAATTACCGAAAACACTCTTTTACGTTGATTGAATTGCTGGCTGTTATTGGAATAACTGCCTTGCTTATCGGAGTCTTTGCACCGGCATTCAGCCGGATGATGTCCGGCGGTCAGGTCGATCAGATGGCATCCAATTTCAAAACCGGCATGGAACTGGCGCAAGCCAAAGCGATCGCATCAAATAAATTTGTGGCGATGATCATGCCCGGCAAATTTGATGAGATCAGTGATCCGAAAATCAAACCATTTACCGGCGGCGGCTACCGTTTGGCATTTGTCCGCAAAGAGGGCAGTGCCTGGCATTTTGTCTCCTGGGTTCCCGGTTCATCGTGGACGAATATGAGTGACGGGGCGATGGTTGCGGCGGTCGAGCGCGGAAAAAACTGGTGGGACAACGGTGCCAATGATGATGGTAAAAACCGCAAATTCAAACCGCTGCCCAATGTGACTGACAGCAGCGATCAGCTGTTGTCCGGTTTCAGCAATTTGACTGCTGTTGTCGGCAAGGATTCGGAAGATGAAGATGTGAAAAGTTTGGGTACTTACGATGCCGGCACCGGTAAAAACGACAATTTCCGCGGCATAATATTTTCTCCTTTGGGCGGATGTGCCGGTGGTGAAACGCCCTTCCTTTTCTTTGTTACCGAGGGTAAAGTCAGCGGTTCAACCTACAGTTACTCCAACAAGGACAACTTTATCGTGTTGAAACTTAACCCCATTACCGGCAAAGTTTCCTATCTGCCTATGGAAGATGAGGAAGAAACTGAAGAAAGTACAGGTGAATAAGTATGAAAAATGTCAAAAGATACCATTTCAACCTGATCGAAATCATGCTGGCGATCGTGATACTGGCTCTGGGAATGACCAGTGTGTTTGTGCTGTTCCCCGCCGGATTGAGCAACCACCGGACCGCGATGGCGGAAAACAGCATTGCGGACATTGCCGAACTGGTGATCTCCCGGATCCGGGCGGAAAGTGCCTTGTCAGTCACCAAAGATGGTTTCAGTACCGATGTCGCCGACCGTTTCCCGGAACGCAGTGAACTTTTTGACGGAGATAAATTAAAGGAACCGGAAAATCTTGATTGGGAAGAGGGATTGACCGGTTCAGATCCCTGGATCTTGAAAGAGGTCGAGGGTAAAAAAGGCTTGTTTATGGCGCGGCATATATCCGGTCCGGCAGGAAACCGTTTCGTGGATTTTTCAGCGGTAGCGGCGGTTTATAAAGATGGCGGTTTGGATAATGAGTTGTTCATTCCGATGAAGTGGGATTCCCAGATGCATTTCGGCGATGTGGAAAAAGACGGCACGGGCAGTAATACCGGTCAGATCAAGGAACTTGATACCGGAAAATTTGTCCTGCCGCTGGTCATGGAAATAAGTTATCCGGCAGAACTGCCTTATGATGAACGTGAAAAGGCATATTTCCGGTTTGAGATCTTCAACGAACGTTTTGAATTGAAAAATTAAGAGGGTGCTATCGTGAAAAAATACAGCAGAAAAAACTTTACCCTGATCGAATTGCTGGCGGCGATGGCGGTATTCAGCGTGCTGCTGATGGTCTCTTTGCGGCTTTTTAATGGCGCACAGCGCATCTGGCTTCGCAGTGAACAGAAAACCGACACCTTTGCTTCCGGCAGATTGGCGATGGAATTGATTGCTTCACGGATGCAGGCTCTTTTGTATGTCAATGAAGAGGATCGTCTGGAATATCCTTTCTTTATCAACGAAAAAACGGTATGGTTTGCTTCGGCAATGGCGACCGGCGACGGAACTCCCAGAAGACATTTCCTGCAATTCCGTCTGGTCGATCCCGCCAGCACCACGTTTACCAACGCCGGAACTCTGCAGATGATCCGTTATTCCGGGCAGAATGCCAAGGGCGGCGGCAATTTTTTCGGACAACTGTTCCCGTCTTACGGAGAAACCAAGCGGAAACGGCGCAAAATCAATGAGTACAGCAAAGCCATGGATCATGTGGAAAAGGTTTTCAAAGCCGTTGAAGAGGATAATCAAGATAATCCCACTGTCGACGGTGTGGAAACCCGGGCCACAGCCATTGATATTTGCGAAAATGTGATCGATTTGAAATTTACCCGTTTTATTGCCGATGATGCCAACAGTAAACTTGATGCTGATGCCAAAAGCGGCGATACTCAAAAAGCCCCCTATCTGGTGGAGGTCGAAATAAAAATGCTGGACAGCCGGGATAGTTTCATAAAATGGAAAAATGCCCCGGCAAGCGAAAAAGATGAGATCTTTCTTGAGCATGGTTATACATTTCAGCGGGCAGTCCTGCTCGGCAAGAAAGGAGATGAATGATGAAATATACTCCAAAAAATTCAAATCGTGAGAGCGGAATGGCACTGGTTTTTGCCATCGGCCTGCTCGCGCTGCTGCTGATGATCGGTATGGCTTTTATCGGCAATGCGGTCAACTACCGCAAAGTCGCGCAGAATAACAGTGCCAGATCGCAATCCCGGATGTTTGCGCTTTCAGCGGTAAGCCGGGCGGCGTCAGCTTTGATGATCTATGCTCACCAGTATGCCCGGGTGCCGGAGAACAATAATGAATTTCCGCAAAGTTTTGACGGCATCTACAGCTATGCGGCGTACAACAGTGATGGTGAAGTTGCCAAAGGCGGTTCAATGCTCTATAATGACGGTTTGCTGGGGAGCAATTCTTTGATGAAAGTCCCGTCAAGCAGTTATGTGATTGATGCCCGCAGTGCCATGAGTTTCAATCAGAAGTTCGTCAATGACTGGCCCGGCAAATGGGTCTTTTTCACCAATGGACAAAGTGGTGAAAAACGGCGGATCATCGGCAGAGCTGCCTGGCAGGTGATCGGGGCTCCGGCAGAATTGCTGGCTCCGGTTTTTATGCGCGGGCATATTGACGGACTTGATCCGGATCCGGATTTCGTCCCACAGGACAACCGCTGGGGACGGGAGATCGACGAAGTGTATCTCGGTAACAGAGAAAGCATCTGGGACAGTATCCATAACGTTTTTGAACACGTCGGTAACGTGTTGACGGATAAAGATGGTAAACTTACTGATTACGAGAGTATTTATGCGCTGACGCACGATGCCGATGATTCTGAAGTACAGCGGTGGGTCGAGAAGTGGTTTATCCCGGACTTTGAAGAGGGAAAAACCGTCGGTGATCCTACTGCCATCCGGGCGGAAGCGTACTATGACGGTGGAGATTCGCTTGCCCGCTTTAATATTTCGGAGTTGGGCAACGGCAAAGATTGGCACGAGGATTATGATGTCAATGACGGTGCTGATCCGTGGTATGCCCGTTTCGGAGTTGATTCCACGATCAGCGGTGAAAGTGGCAAATTGAACAGCGAAGAATCCATAAAATTGTTGACCCAGGACAGTTTGCCTTTTTCCAGTGAAAACGGCAATGACAGTGCTTATGCCCAGAGCGGTGAGACCACCGGATTGCCGGTTTTGCGCCGTATCGGCAACAGCAACGGAACATTTGCTGATTTGAGTGCATTGCGCAAGCAGATCGCGGCGAACTTCAATGACTACTGTGATGCTGACGGGATGCCGACATCGGATGTTCCGGCAGCGAATTGGCGCAATTCTCTGGATGATGCCGCTGTGCCGTATGTTCATCCGTTGTACACCGGTAATGAAAAAACTCCCTATATCTATGAATTGGGGATGAATTTCGGTCTGGTCTCCGGCGACCCTGCTGTAAGTACCGTCCGGGCCAAGAAGGATGCCGCAACCGGAAATTACCGGATCGATCTTGCTGTTAAAGCTGCTCCGGTTATAAAATTGATCAATATCTATCCCTTTGACCCGGCGGAAAAAGCCAATGGTGCGGATTTGTATAAAGAATTCGCTGCGGATGATTTTATGCGCGGCTATGTGGATTTCGGGAAACTGGATTTCAAGTTTATGATCCGGGAAGCACTGTTTAACAACGTTATTTTCTCTTATGACGTGACCACGCAAAAGTACAAAGAAGTTACCGATAGCGAAGGCAATAAAAGTTGGGAAAAAGATGGTGAACCGGTTACAGTGACCAAAGCATTTACCCTTGATAAATTGACCTTGCAAAAGGCATTGCTCGATGGAGTTGTTGCCGGTGATGGAATTGCCGAACTTACGAAAGAATTTAATTTTGCCAGCGGTTCATGGCGGCGGCGGGAAGTCGGCACCGACGGTGTTTCTGCTGTCGAACCGGTGATTTTCAGCGGAAACGATCTGAAAAATACCGATGGTTCCAAGCCGTATCCGGTCAAGATCAGCAGTGACAAAAATGATAAGATGTGGCAGATTGCACTTTGCAAAAGCGAAACCGGAGTTGCTCATCCGATGGATTTCGCGTTGACGGCAAAGATTGAAGATTTTTTCGTTAAAGATGGCACTCCGGATACCGGGGATGCAACTGCCGTGGATAAGAATGGGCTTGTATTAGGCAGCAAGGTTGACGGCAGCGGCGATGGGAGCATGGATGAGTTCCGCTATGCATTCGGATCACGTAAAAGCGAGACCGTCAATGGTGCGGAAAAGACCGAAACTACTTACGGCAATGCGGTGATTAACACTCCGGAATCTGTTGATATCGAGACGGTTGAGATGAGCGAAAGTTCTCTTGAGATCGGCGGTTTCCGCCGGGCGGTTTTGACCGCAAATATTCCGGTCAGCGGCAATGCTGCAGTTGAGGCTGGCGTGGACTATGTCAAAGAGCTGCCGGCGCTGCCTGCTGCTGATATAACTGCGAAATTCAATACGGCAGACCGGGTGATCAATCTGAATCCCGGAACCGATTCTGCACCGAAAAATGTTCCGGGATTTGTTATCGGAGCATACCGCAACCGTGATCCCCGGCAAAACCTTAATGTTGAAGATTGGATCTCGTTTGCCAATATTGAGCGGGTGGAGGATTTTGTCAAGCCGGATGCTGCTAAAATTGAATCAGTTATGTGTATCGCAGGTGGTGCCGGCAAGGTCAATGAGGGTGGTTCCGATACTTGGAGCCCAAAAAACTATGATGATGCAGAAGGAGCCGGTATCCTTGCCAAAACTTATATGGATTGGGAACAGGCAAGTGAACCGGCGTATCTTGGGAAAAATCACGATAAGCATATTTCCACGGCGGTGATCCGCAATGCCCCCATGATGAGTCCGTGGGAGATCGGTTTCATCCATCGCGGCGTGTTGTGGCAGACCATCAATTTGAAAAAGTCCCATACTCCATCGGGATTTTTCAATGATAACGGTGATAACTGGGGAACTTCCGGCAGCGGTTATACCGAGGGGGATGCTGCAATTTTTGAGCAGATCAAAATGACGGATAAAACCGCAACTTACGGCAAAATCAATGTCAATATGCTCTCTCATAAATTTGCCAATTTCAGTGAATTGGATCACGGTATCATCAAAGCGTTGTTTATGAATTTGCAGGTAAACGAAGATCCGGCGGTATTTATTCACAACTCCACCCGGGGAACCGACGGTAAATTCCTGGCATTGGAGGATGATACTGAATCGATGTTGATAGATGAATCATTCTTTGACGGCAGCAAGGCGGATATCGTTGCCAACTTTACCAGGGATGTCTCCCGTAAAAACAGCGGCAAACTGAATTTCCTCAATTACAAAGATACCGTCGGCGGAGTTGACCGGTCGCTTGGCAATGCCTTTTGTGATTATATTTGGGAGAGGCAGCAGACTGATGCTGCGCAAGAGGAAATCATCGGCAAAACGATCAATCTGCTGGATGCTTCTACCCCGTCGCCGTCAGTGATCAATATGATCGTGGTTGCCCAGAGCATCCGGGATGTTGACGGAGAACAGATCCGCAAAACGGATGAGGTTTCCGGATTTACCGATCTGGATGGGGCAACGGTCGAGAGTGACGGGATCGTTACCAAAGAGTGTAAATATGGACGTTTCGACTTCCTCAAGCACGATTCCGATCATGGCAAAAATATCTATTTTGATGAAATAACCGGTGAAACCAAAATTTTTGTCCGGGTGTATATCAACGAAAAAGGGCGTATGATCATCAATCGTATCCACTATTTATAAGGTTATGAAACATTGTATAATCCTTGCGGACGGCGAATTTCCCCGCCGTCCGCAATTGCTTGAGATGTTGGGAAATGCCGCTTGTGTGGTCTGCTGTGACGGCGCGGCGGATAAATTGTTGGCTTTTGGCAGAGAACCGGACTGGATCGTGGGGGATCTGGACAGTGTTTCTCCGGATACCAAGGCCCGTTTTGCAGATCGGGCGGTGAAGTTTTTTGAACAGGAGACCAATGACCTTGCCAAAAGTTTCCGTTTCTGTCAGGAGCGCGGGATAGCGGTTTCCGCCATTCTGGGGGCTGCCGGAGCGCGTGAAGACCACTTTTTAGGCAATCTGGGGCAGTTTGCCGAGGTGGCTGCCAAATTCCCCGGCATCCGGTTGTATACGGACAGCGGGTATTTCAGCTGTTTTTCCGGGGCAGGGGAGTTTGAAGCGGTTCCGGGCAGTCAGGTGTCCATATTCAGCTTTGATCCGGCGGCAAAGCTCAACTCCTCCGGCTTGAAGTATCCTCTGGTAAATCTCGCGCTTTCCTGGTGGTACTCCGGCACGTTGAACGAGGTGATTTCTTCGCCATTTACGCTGTGTTCCGACCGGGAAACGCCGATTTTGCTCTTTTTTAAGTATCATGACTTGAATTGATGCCGTTTGCGTGATATATTATAAAATTATTGTAACTTGAAACTGTTGAAAGGGGGTGAATTCCATGCATACCGAAGTCCGCGTCAAAAAAGGTGAGGTCATCGACCGCGCTCTGCGTCGGCTGAAAAAGAAGCTTGACAAGGAGGGAACCCTCAAAGAACTGCGTAACCGCCGGCACTATGAAAAGCCGAGCGAAATCAAACGCCGCGAAGCCAAACAGCGTCGCCACTGATTTACGCCAGTGCAAAAAAAAGATCCGTTGACACGGGTCTTTTTTTTATATATCGTATGAGGCAATTTCCAAAGTTCTCAAAAACTCTTGAAATTCATCGTTGCGACCTTAAAGCGGAGCGTTTTCATCTGGTTACTGCAAGAGCAGCCGCTTTAAACTGCCACTTTGATCTCATCAACGCAGATTTTGCAATTCTTTAATGGATTACTTTTGAAATTACCTCGTATGGGAATAAAAAAGGACCGCTGCTTACATGCAGCAGTCCTGAAAGAAACCGTTTACGTTATTTCTTTTTGACGGAGAATCCGAATGTCCCCAGCGTTTCTCCGAGAGACATATAGTTGCCGTGGGCATACGCCAGCAGATCTGCTTTGGTGACATCAAAATGGTTTTTGTCATCAATAAATTCACTGGATATTTGCACTGCGACCACTTCGCCAACGTAAAGGATGTGCGAGCCGAGGCTCAATGAATGCCGGACTTTGCACTCCAGAGAAATGGGACATTCGGCGATGACCGGAGCGGAAACTTTACTGCCGGGGATCGCGGTGAAACCGCATTTGGCAAATTTGTCCACATCCCTGCCGGAAACCACCCCGCAGTAATCGACCTCTTTGACCATGGAGGCTGGCGGCATGTTGACGGTGAATACGCCGCTGCTTTCGATCAAGCCCCGGGAGTAACGTTCCGGACGGACGCCGATACCCACCATGGGCGGGTTACTGGAGAGCGTCCCCGCCCATGCCACGGTCAGGCAATTGTACTTGAAGTTGCTTCCATCTCCGCAACCTACCAGTACGACCGGCACCGGGGCCAATTGCGTGCCTCCGGGCCAGATGGTTTTCGCATTCTGCTTCATGGTTTACTCTTCATCTTCGTCTTCGCCTTCTTCAGCAACCTGGGCGAGCATGAGTTTGACGAGTTCCGGAGCAGGATTATAAGTTTCTGCGAGCGAGGAGACCACGTCGCTTTCATCGGCACTTTCATCAACGGGGAGCGATTCGACATGACCATCTGCGAAAACAACGCAAACATTTGCTTCCGAGTGGGAAGCCCGGTCGCAAATCGCCAGCGGGGTGGATGACGGATTGTTGAGTTTATTAATGTTTACTCCGGGCAGCAGCAGGATGATATCTTCACAGACCTCATCACTGATGTATTTGTTTTTGATCAATGTGTCGATGTCAGGCGGGAAAACCCCATTTTTGTCATCGGCATACATGATGCAGGCCGTCGAGAATTGTTTCATATTGTTGGTGCAATTAGCCTGTCTGCCGCGGTCACGGGCTTTTTGGAGTGCCGGAAGCAGCATGGCTGCCTGCGTTGCGAAACTGGCAATTCCCGGAGCAACGACCTGCAGCTGGGCAAAAGATATATTCGATGCGGTGACTGATTTGCCGCCGTTGGGGGTCGTCTGACCGACCATCACCAGTGAACAGGGTTTGATGAATATGTCGAAAAGTTTGACCAGTTCCGGAGTTTCATTGCAAAGGGCACGGAGCATATTCAGTACATCCTGGGGGATATCCAGCACAAAATAACCGGTTCCGGTATCTGGGACCAACGTTGCATATTGGCGGAAGTGCGGCAGCGTTGCCAGAGTTTGGCTCGGGCGCTGGAGCAGACGGGGATTGGAGACCGCTGTGATTTTTCCGGCTTCATAGATCACCTGAATATTGATGCCGATCGGAGTCGGGATTATCGCGGTATTGGTTCCCTGCCGCGGAGGCAGAGCCTGTTTCAGCAATTCAGAAATCGCACCGTTTTTATCCGGGATGACCACTTTGATCGCCACATCCTGGATGTTGGTTCCGGTAAGCAAAAGCTCCATCTCTCCATCGAGCGCGGCGGCAAGTTTGTTGATGTCGAATCCGGTTTTGGCAGCTTCAGCGACGATCTCTCCGGCAGCTTCCCTGATGACGGGATCGGGATTGTTTTTCATTTCGGCATAGATCATCTGCCAGACCCGGGCTAAATTGACATGACCTTTGAATGCCAGACGGGTATCGGCGGGCAGGGCAAGCCAGTTGAGCGGGACATTTTTTGCCGTGGTGTCCAACAGGATGCTCGGCTGCTGCATATCAGCAAGCAAAAATGTTTTGTAGGTGTACACGCCGGGGGCACTCTCAATGGAGCTTGCCGCGAGGCCTTTGAATGCCTGGATATTGATCAGTTTGAGGATGGATTTGACGCTCTGATCAATGGTGGCGGAATATTCTGAATCTTGAGAGAATACTTTGACCGCCATCGGCAGTTGTTCATTGATAAGCGGGGTCAGAAAGGTCAGATCGTTCCAGTGGAGCATCTCTCCGCCGAGATCGACTTCTTTGATGGCGGCTTCTGAAGCGGCTTTGACATTTGCCGGAGCCGCGAATGCTGCGAACGAAATTCCGCATGCCGCAAATGCGGATAACCAGAAACGTGATTTCATTTTTTTTCTCCTCCTTGGTTGTTGAATAAAAATTATGTTTGCCGTTACCTTCTTTTGATACCGGCAAACATATTACATAACGTTAACAGATCAGTAATTATTGTTGGCAGGGACAAAATCGGCACTGATTTCTGCCACTTTGGTAAGCAGCTGCAACGGCAGCTGATAGAATGAGAAATTGGAAATAATCGTGGATTTGATACCATTATGTTTGGTTTCTGCTGCGGCAACTGCTGAAACCGGCTGCAGGTGATCAAAAATCGCTGCCGCTTTTTCGCCGCCCTGCTGCATCGCCAGTGCTCTGCCGAGATCCAGCATTTCCTGCGGGATGTCAAAGACCAGGTATTCAGAAGCTTGCTGGGGAAGCTGGGTAGTATACGCACGGAATGCAGCGTTGTCAGCCAGAGAATAGACCGGGCGTTTCAGCAGTTTCGGATTAGTAGTGGCAATGACTTTGCCATCGGCAAAAACTACCGTTACAAAAAATCCGGTGTTGCCGATCGGGAGCATCGTCTGATTGTTGCGCACCGGGGGCAGGAACTTTTGCAGCTGTTCGGCAACCAGACCATTCTGATCCGGTACGACGATTTTGATTGCGGCATCCTGAAAGGTGGTCCCGGTCACCAGAATTTCCACATCACCGTTGACAGCAGCCATAATTGAGTGGATATCCACTCCCTGGCTGGCAATTTCGTTTTCCATCTTCCCGGTGAGTTGTCTGATTTGCGGATTGCGGTTGAATTTGGCTTCCCGGTAGATCATCTGCCAGACCCGGGCTAAATTGACATGACCTTTGTATGCCAGACGGGTGTCTGCAGGCAGTGATCCCCAGTCAATGGCCGTATTTTGGGCGGTGTTATCAAGTAGAATGCTGTTCTCACGCATATCTGCAAGCAGGAAACCTTTGGCAGTGTAAATGCCGGGTGCGCTCTCAATGGAGCTGTAGGCAACTGCCTTGAATGCTTTGACATTGATCAGCCGGAGAATCGAATCGACTGCAGCACTGATTATTGCGGCATCTGAATTACTTTTGGCAACTTTGTTGATGACTGCAGGCAGTTTTTTGTTGATGATGTCGTGGGTGTAAGTCAGATCGCCGTATGCGAAATATTCACCGCCGAGATCAACTTCTTTGGCAGCGGATGCAAAGTTGGCTTTTACCACACTTGCCGGGGCGGCAAATGCCGAGAGGGACAATCCGCACGCAGCAAATGCGGAAAGCAGAAAATGTTTTTTCATAGATACTTCTCCTTATTGTTTATCTATCCGGCATTATACCGTGAATACCACAAATATAAAGTAACAACGTAAAACCAGTTTGTCAAGATGAAAAATTAAAATTTATAAAAAAAACTGTAAAAAAACACACCCGTCTGCAAGCAGGAGGTGTGTTTTTCGTATTGACAACTTCTTCCGCTGTTAAGAGCGGCTTATTTCAGCGGGAATTTGACCCTTTTCAGCAGTTCGGAACTGGACACCACTTTACCGGAAGCATCTTTGAAAGTAACTTTGATCCGGGGATCTTTGACCTCTTTGGCAAAGTTAACAGCAGCAGCACTTTCCGTGACCGGTGAAAGATCTCCGAATTTTACCGTTCTGGATTCGACTGTTTTGCCGTTGTCCAGCAGCTCCACACTGCAGTTGATGTTTTTAAGTTCCGCAAATCCGCCAACCGTGAGAGTCACTTTTTTGACTCCTTCCCATTCGGCGGCAACGAGCAGATTGTTATCCAGATAATCCACTGCATGAGTCCATTCCCGGCCGATCAGGCTCTGGCGGTGGTGAACCGCTTTGCCCGGCGGGAAAAGCGACGTGGCATAGATCGTTTCGATACTGAGCATCGGAGAATCCAGCCCGATGTAGTTGTAGAAGTGGCCATCCGGTGAAACATCTGACAGCGGCACTACGGTACCGAGCAGCAGATCATTGGCGATGTATGCCCGCCACGGTTGCGCCGCATAGGACATGTCGGACATGGAGTTGTCAAGTTTCGCCATGCGGTCAACCACGCAGTCAAAAGGAACCTGCTGCATCAGTGTGTGGCTGGGTTTGCCTCTGGTACGGGGGGACTTGGCAATAGTGGTGGTCACCGGAGCCGGTTTCCGTGTCGGAATGAAAAGTCTGGTCTGGTCGTGATCGGATATCCGGTCAACATCGATCATGATATGCGCCCAGAACGAGGCGTAAGCCGTCGGGGCATTTTTCCGGTGTCCGGTTATGATGGTATCGATTTCCAGTACTGATGAACCTTTACGGATGGTCATGATACGTTCAAGTGAACCGATCCCTTTGCTGCAGCTTACTGAAATCGAGCAGACTTCCGGAGTGTTTTTAAGGATTTTGGCTTTGTAGATGACATACTGTTTGATCAAGCCGTCTTCGTAGATCCAATCCTCAAAACCGGCGTAGTTGCTTTTGGAAACCACAAAGACTCCGTCGGTAAGCTCCAAGGCATTGTATTCCAGTTCCGGGAAGTAGTGGCGGTCATCCTTTTTCCAGGAAAATTCGGAAATACGACCGCTGGAAGCCGGGGCAATGACCGCCCGGATATAATCATTTTCCATGATATAAATATCGCGGTCATTGCTGTCAGTGGTCTCTTCAATGGAACACTCTGCATCAAGTTGAACAAAAAATATTCCGCAAAGTGCTGCGATGAGCCAAAATTTTTTCATAAATTATTTTCCCGGAGTGAAATCTGTTTTGTAACGGACGATATCAGAAATCTGAAATTCATCAATGAAGCAGGGCAGAGCCATATTGCTCTGGCCATACTGTCCGCCGATATAGAAGGTGTTGACCGGAGTGTTGAGCAAACCGTTGAAACGGGTCATTTGGGAATCGACCAGTTTGCCGTCGATAAAAAGCTGAACCATTTTCCCTTCCCAGGTTACTGCCACGTGATGCCAATCTTTTTTGCTTACCCAGTCGGTGATGTCGTGTTTGAGAATGATGGAACGGGGATGGTTTTTCATCCAGTCCGCACCTTTATAGACGACTTTTTCGTGCTTGTCATTGAGCTCCATCTGGATGGTCCACTGCGGTTTGGTGAAGTGGTGGTAGCTGATACGCAAATTTGCCCATTCGCTCTTTTGTCCCATCGTCATATCGGTGTAGGTAAAGGCCGCCAGATAAGAGAAAATCTGCGCTCTGGGCATCTTTTCTGCCTGATCGCCCATTTTTATCCACATCTCCAGAGTACCGGATTTGACATTGATATTGTCTTTGGGAGAAGCGATGAGAAACTTGTACTGACCGCTTATTTCAGAGGGGCTGATGCATTGATCGTATTTCATGATCAATGCTTCGCCGGATTTACCGCCGTTATTTTCAGTGATGGAGGCGTGACCTTTGAGGATGGTGGATCCAGCTGCGGAGTCAGCTTCCAGTTTCTCATCGAATGAGCAGTGAAACAGGGTGTGTTCATCAACTTCTGCCGCGCAGACGGAAACCGCCAGCAGGGCGCCGAACATGATCAAAGATTTTTTCATTTTATGTTTCCTTATTTTGTGAAGGTTAGTTATTACATTCCCGGCCAATTGGCACCCAGACCGATACCGCCCTTTGCGCGCATCTGTTTGGTAGCTTCATGGGTAGTGAAAGAGGATGCCGGATCACCGAATTTACCAAAATAGAAATACTTGGTATCCAGTTTTTGCATCAGATCAAAGACCAGTTCGAATCGGTCGTGAGCGGTCGGTGCCGAGATGATCAGCGATTTATCTTTGCTGATGCTGATGCTGCGTTCACCGTTGACCAGACGGATGGAGCCCGGAACGATGTTGCTGCCGACGAGAACTTTAGGTACTCCGGTGTTGAATTTCAGGACATCGTTGCAGAATTTGAAATATTCCACCAGATGTTCCACTGCGTACCGGTCAAATTTATCCGCATCCGGTGCAAGGAAGATCCGGGCATCGGCGGCATTGAAATCCAGCAATTCGGATTTGTCGTTGAAACGGTAGACTTTTGAACGCCAGATGAATTCAAATTTGCCTGCGGTGCTGGCGGGCAGTTCCCATTCCGCGCTGTTTTTTGCGACAGTTTTGCCGTTGAAGCGGATCTCCAACGGTTCACAATCCTGCGGTACGCGGAAGGTGACTTTGCCGGAAACCGGAACAGCGGCGGTGAATTCCACTTGAGCTTTGCCGCCGGTAAAGTCGGCGTTGAATGAAGATTTGGCAGTGATCGCTTTACTGCCGGCGGGGAACGATATGACCGGACGGAAAAGGAATATCTCCTTTTTGACCATCTCTTTATTAAGTTTGGTCAGACGGTCGCTGATGGTATTTTCGAGGGGTTTTCCGTCAAAATGGGCAAATGCGTAATCTCCGCTGCCCAGATATTTGTTGTCCACAGTGATAGCGGATTTTTTGGTGCGCAGAGACTGATTGCCGACGAAAAAGATGGTGCCCAGATCCAGACCGTAGCGGGTGAACCAGAGGTTTCCGGTGACCCGGATCGCAGGAATGGTCTGATAACCGGCGTTGATGACCTCTTGACCGATGGGGATGTAACGGACGATCTTTTCGCACCCCCATGAACCGTTGATGTTGGGATAGTAGGCGTAACGGAACATGAAAAGCAGGATGTTGTCCCGGTAGGCATCATAGATTTCCCGGATTTTTTCCGGAGTGTAATCCTGCCACGGCATGATGCTGCCGTATTTCTCATAGTCGAAACCGTTGCAGTAGTTGAATGGACGGTTGCCGCACATAAAGCGCATTACTTCCTGATCGATCGGAGTGCTGAATGCATCGGAGAAAGATCCGTCGTTATTCAGCGCATCGGAACGCACACTGGTGTAGTAGAGGCTTTTACCGCCGCCGGCCATATTGCCGACCGTACCCATGGTGTATTTGCCGGTTTTGAGCGTATGGACGAAATCCATCCATTTGGCAGTGGCGGTCGCTTCCCGGACGAAAATGCCTTTTTCGTCCCATGCACGTCCGGGTGCTTTGTCGACCCCGGGCTGTTCACGGGCGATGCCGGGGGCAGCGGAACAGTCAAATGCCATACCGGAAGCGATGGTTTTCTGATTGATCAACTTGATATTTTTAAGGGTGTCTTCGGCAAATTTATTTCCCCAGCCCCACATGCGGCAATCTATACTTCTACCGAATACCCACGGAGAAACCCGGTTGTTGGTGCCGGTATCGGTGATGGCGCAATCCGCATACTTGGCGAGCATGAGTTTTTCATCGCAAAAAGTGATGATGTAATAGAAGTAGGCAAGATTGTATTTCTCGTGGATGTTGATCGCAGCGTCGCGACGGCGGATGAATTCATCGTAATCTTTGATTTCCAGCGGGTTGGTGTAAAGTTTTTTCTCCACGGTTTCCCGGCTGCCGTACCAGTCGCCGGCGGCTTGGAAAGGAGCGTAACCCCACGCCCAGGTACCGCCCATACGGCGGATATAGCTGCGCTGTGTATCGCCGCGGTTCCAGAGTTTTTCGTAAAAAAGGGTGTTTCCGGTACGCATACCTTTGGTCAATCGGGGGTCGATTGCGGGGTTGATATCAAAAACGCCTTTGGCGGCTTTCTGATATTCGTCGACTGCGTTGTAGTAGCCGTATTCAGGATTAAAGGCAAAGGTGATGAATTCAACTTTTTCACTGCTGTTTTTATCCACGACCAGTTTTACGCCGTAGTAGGTGCGCCGTTCGCCTTTGACAATGACGCCGTTTTCGATATGGTTGAATATCTGCATCGGTTCAATACCGATAGCGTAGCCATTCTTGCCGTCGTAGATACATGTCATGGGAAATGAGTTGTACAGATCGGAGTTTTCCAGATTGCGGACGACATTTTTGCGAACCTGCCGACCATTCCAATACTGATATTTTTTATTGGGCATACCGATATTTTGACGGAGAAGCAGAAAGAGCTGATCGCCGGAAAGATTTTTTACTTCCACGAAACTGCGGAGGAATTTGCCGTCATTTTTCCAGATAGCGGAGATCTCCATCGCCGGTTTGACGCTTTTCCAAACGGAGGTAGTCACGCCGTCTTTGACGGAGACAACCGGCTTGCCCAGATCGACAACGGCATTTTTTGCCTTGCCGTCGATGACCTCAAAGGGCAGAAGTGCCGGAAAGGCGGCAGCTCCATCGACATGGTAGATTACTTTGCCGTCAGGTTGGAATTTTACTTCCATTGCGGAAGGAATTTTGGCAGCTCCGCAACAGGCACTGATGATTACCGCTGCAAATAAGGCAGCGGTGTGGTGGAATGATGTTTTCATGTTGTTTATTTTCCTTTCATTGCTGAATAGTTACCGGCTTACTCTTCTTCCACTTCAATAATGCGGAAGTCATCTATCACGCAGGGAAAAAGCGGCTGCTGACGGCGGATAACTCCTCCGGCAACGACTTGCCGCGCGTGCGGAACCAGCGCGGGATCGGCAAAAGTGCAGTTTCCTTCAGCAATGAGCTGATCATTGAGGTAAAGTTTGCGTGTTTTGCCGTTATTCTGCCAGAGCAGCTGTATTTTGTACCACTGTCCGGCTTTGACTTCTGCCGGGGCGGCGATGATGAATTTCTGATGTGCCGGTGAAGCAAATCCGGTCAGATCGTGTTTTACTCTGCCGCGGTATTCGGCAAAGAGGAGCCGGAATTTGCCGTTTTTTCTCTCCAGCGCACAAAATGCGTATTCATCGGCATGTTCCAGTGCCCATTCAGCTCCGGAAAGTATCTCCCAGTCGGTCACTCCGGCGATCGGCAGCAGAAAGTCCCGGTTATCTGCCGGGAAATTTTTGAAATTGATGAAAAACTCCATTTTTCCGGCCCGGGAAGAGAAGTTGTCTTCAGCTTTGTAAATAACCGGAGAATAAAAAAGTTCCGTGCCGTTTTCCGTTTCCACCATGCCGGAAGTTACCCATAATCCGGCAGTACCGTTTCTGCCGCTTTCCGTCAATCCGGCAGTGATCAGGGCATCGCCGTCACCGTCCCGGGATTCGGCGCAGATCGTGTCATCAAAATTGGCAGAGAGCAGAGCCTCTCCGGCGGCGTGGCTGCAGCATGCCCCGGCAAGCAGTGCTGTGCAGCAGAAATGGGTGAATTTCATCTTGTTTTCCTTATTGATTTCAGAATTTGTCAAACCACGGAACGTTGTAAAAATTTTCATCCGGTGGAGTGGTTATATGAAGTGCGGCGAGTTCTCCTGCGCCGACAGATTGTACGTGACCGTCGATCATCAGCATGTTGGCACGCTTGGCATGGGCGAGCATGACTCCGGAAAGATTAGCAAATGTTCCGGTATTGATCGGTGATGCTTTGGCGACATCCTGGGCGAACTCAATATAATTGCTTTGTCTTTGATGTCCTCCCAACCAGGAGTCGGCGATCCAGCCGAATGAGGACGGATTGGGGATGGCTTTGACTAAAATGCCGAAACGTCCACCGGTGTACATTTGATAGTTGACCGCGATTTTTTTGACAGCGGCAGGCGGGTTGTACCATGAAAACATTCCGTAATGTGCCAGGCTCAAGTTGGTCGTACCCTTGTTGGTAATATCCGGACAGCTCAACAAATCTGCCTGATGCCGTTCATACTCTTTGGTTCCGCTGCCGTATCCCCAGCGGGCGGGATTTCCCAGATAACCCTGTTCCATAAGGGCGTGCCCCCATGAACTTTGTCCGGTACTCAATCCGCGGTCGCATACCGAATATCCTTCATTGTTATCGGCATAACTGTTGAGGAAGTGAAAGATCTGTTTTTGCCGGTTGATGCAGTCGGCACTTTTTGCTCTGGCTCTGGCACTGTTGAGTGCGGGCAGCAGGATCGCCGCCAATATCGCTATGATCGCAATGACTACCAGCAATTCTATTAAAGTAAATGCGCTCTTGGGAAGAGGGGAAAAACTTCTTTTCACGGGAAAAGAGGTTTTTCCCCTCTCCCCAAACCCCACTTCCCTTTTCAAGAAAAGCGGAATTCTTTGTTGAGTAAAAAAATGCCATAACGAGATAGCACTGCTTACCAGCAGTTCAATCAACGTGAATGTGCTGCGGGAATCTTCATGGTTGTTAAGGTTCATGATTTTCTCCATTTTTTTGACTATTCAAAAAGAAATACCGGCTGTGCAGATCACAAACAACCATACTATAGCATTGGAAAAAGCAAATGTCAAGCCTTTGGAATTGAATAATATTACTTTTTTATTGCCAAGAATCGCGCAAAATGATAAAAAGAAACCCCTGCCGTTGCGGGCAGGGGTTTCGGTAATACCGGAAATTATTTTTCGTGGTATTGGGTGTGCAGCAGGTGGTGAGCCTTTTCGCTGCCCGGGGTACCGAGGAACTCTTTGTAAAGTTTCTTGATATCCTCGTTTTCGTGAGAAAGACGCAGGGTTTTACCGGCATCTTCTTCGTAGATACCTTTCATACGTTTCTCAAGCAGGGCGGTATCGCCATGCAGGAAGGGCTGACCGCCGCCGTTGATACAACCGCCGGGGCAAGCCATGATTTCGATAGCCTGGAAGCGGTTGGGATCCTGACGGACCATGTCCAGCACTTTTCTGGCATTGCCCAGACCGGAACAGACTGCAACGTTGATGCTGGTTCCCGGAGCGATTTCCACCGAGGCTTCTTTGATACCGGAAAGACCGCGTACTTCGTGGAAGTTGATGGCATCGCCTTCGAGGTTTTTGCCGTTGAGCATGTAGTATACGGAACGGCAGGCAGCTTCAAGCACACCGCCGGTCACGCCGAAAATGTCAGCGGCACCGCTGGATTCACCCAGGGGGCTGTCAAATTTATCATCGTCCATGTTGGCGAGATTGACACCGGCTTCGCGGAACATTTTGCAAAGTTCGCGGGTGGTGACAACGTAGTCAACGTCACGGACACCGTTGTTGGAGAATTCCGGACGGGAGGCTTCGTATTTTTTCGCCTGACAGGGCATGATGGAAACGACCACGAGATCTTCCGGTTTGACACCGATCTTTTCGGCATAATAACTTTTGGCGATCGCGCCGAACATCTGCTGCGGAGATTTGCAGCTGGAAGGAATGTGGAGCAGATCGGGATAGTTATGCTCAATGAAGTTGATCCAGCCGGGGCAGCAGCTGGTCAGGATCGGCAGGTTTTTGCCGGATTTGACACGCTCAACGATTTCGGTTCCCTCTTCCATGATGGTGAGGTCAGCGGAGAAGTTGGTGTCGAATACTTTGTCAAAACCCAGAGCGCGGAGACCGGCGACCAGTTTGCCGGTGACCGGTTTGCCGGCTTCAAAACCGAATTCCTGACCGACAGCGACGCGGACGGCCGGCGCGGTCTGAACGATGACGGTTTTGGCAGGGTTATTGATGGCGTTCCAGACTTTTTTGACATAGCTGATACCGGTGATGGCACCGACGGGGCAGACGTTGACGCACTGACCGCAGAAGGTACAGTTGGTATCAGCCAGCGGAATCATGCTGGCGGTGCCGACTTTGGCGGAGAATCCGCGGCCGTTGCCGGTCAGAGCGCCGACGGTCTGAACGTTGTTGCAGACCGTTTCGCAGCGGCGGCACATGATACATTTGGACAGATCACGCATGATCGCTTCGCTGGAGTTGTCCACCGGGAAGCGGTTTTTGGTGCCGGAGAATGCAATTTCCTGAATGTCGAATTCAGCTGCGAGCATCCGCAATTCGCAATCCTGGCTTTTGGCGCAGGTAAGACACTGCTGCGGGTGGTCGCTGAGCATCAGTTCCAGAACGGTGCGGCGGGCATTGAGGGCGCGCTGACTGTTGGTGTGGACAACCATGCCTTCCATTACCGGAGTGGCGCAGGCAGGGGCGAGGTTGCGGCGGCGTTCGACTTCCACCACGCAGATTCGGCAGCTGGCGGGTTTGTTGGAAACGCCGCAGCCGAGTTTGTCGCAGTAGCAGAGGGTCGGGATCTTGATATTGAGTTTGCTGGCGGCATCCAGAATCGTGGAACCGGCAGGAACCGTGACCTGTTTGCCGTTGATCGTAAGATTGACACTGTTCATTGTTGCACTCATCCTTTGACAATCGCTTTTTTCGGGCATCCGTCGATACAGGCGCCGCATTTGATACATTTGGCGGTATCGATGACGTGAAGTTGTTTGATTTCACCTTTGATGGCATCGACCGGGCAGTTGCGTTTGCATTTGGTACAGCCGATACAGTCGTCGGTGATGGTCAGCGTATAGAGTTTCGGGCAGGTGCCGGCGGGACATTTTTTGTCCACGACATGGGCCACGTACTCATCGCGGAAGTAACGCAGGGTGCTGAGAATCGGGTTCGGGGCGGTCTGACCGAGTCCGCAGAGGGCGGTATCGGTGATGGTTTTTGCCAGGGATTCCAATTCATCGAGCATTTCCAGAGTTCCGTTGCCGTCGCAGATTTTCTCGAGCATTTCGAGCATGCGGCGGGTACCGATACGGCAGGGGGTGCATTTGCCGCAGGATTCATCTTTGGTGAAGTCCAGATAGAATTTCGCCATGGCGGGCATGCAGTCTTTGTCGGACAGCACGATCATACCGCCGGAACCCATCATGGAACCGATTTTGGACAAGTTGCCGTAATCGATGGGGGTATCGAGGTTCTCTTTGGTGATGCATCCGCCGGAAGGACCGCCGGTCTGCACCGCTTTGAATTCTCTGCCGCCGGAGATACCGCCGCCGATTTCATAGATGATTTCGCGCAGGGTGGTACCCATGGGGACTTCTACCAGACCAACGTTGTTGATCTGACCGGCAAGAGCGAACACTTTGGTACCGCTGTTGCCGCTGATGGTACGTTTGAAGTTGCCTTTTTCATCAAGTTCGGGCTGCCAGTTACCGATTTTGCTGTACCAGGCGGCGCCTTTGTTGATGATAACGGGGATGGAAGCGTAGGTTTCCACGTTGTTCACGTTGGTGCTGCAGCCCCAGTAACCGCCGCCGATATTCGCGGGGAAGGGCGGTTTGGTGGTCGGTTCGCCGCGCATACCTTCCATAGAGTGGATAAGCGCAGTTTCCTCACCGCAGACGAATGCACCGGCACCGAGTTTTACGTCGATATCGAAGCTGAAACCGGTTCCCATGATATTGTTGCCGAGCAGACCGATTTCGCGTGCCTGATCGATGGCGAATTTCAAGCGGTTGACGGCCAGCGGATATTCTGCGCGGATGTAAACCAGACCTTTCTGGGCGCCGATTGCATAAGCACCGATGGCCATAGCTTCGATAATGCTGTGCGGGTCACCTTCCATAATGGAACGGTCCATGAATGCGCCCGGGTCACCTTCGTCAGCGTTACAGACGATGTATTTCTCATCAGCCTGCACACCGGCGGCGATTTTCCACTTCATACCGGTGGGGAAGCCGGCGCCGCCGCGTCCGCAGATACCGGAATTGAGGACTTCCTGAACCACCTCTTCTCTGCTCATCTGGAAGAGTGATTTGGCAAGAGCCTGATAACCGTCATTGGCGATGTACTCATCGATGTCTTCCGGATTGATCAAGCCGCAGTTGCGCAGAGAAATACGCATCTGTTTGGCGTAGAAAGACATTTTGGCGTAATCCTGGACGCGCTCTTTGAGCAGCGGTTCGACGAAAAGGAGGCGTTCGACAAGTTTTTTGCCGACGATGTGGCTTTCGACGATCTCTTTGGCATCATCGGGAGTTACCTGCACGTAGAAGACGTTGTCAGGCATGATTTTGACGATGGGGCCCTGGGCGCAGAAACCGAAACAGCCGGTCTGGACGACTCGGACATCATTTTCCAAGCCGTTCTCTTTAATATATTTGTTGAGATTGTCCATCAGTTCTTTGGCGTTGGAAGCGTGGCATCCGGTACCGCCGCAGCAGAGGATATCTTTTTTGACCGAGTTGATGTCATGGGCATCAGTACTGCGCAGGGCAAGTTTGCCTTTGGCAGCATTGAAAGCACTCAACAGTGCTTCCTGGGAATTGATCTTACTCATAAAAACTTACCCCAGTTTCTTGTATTCGTTGACGATTTCGACTGCTTTGGCAGGAGTTACTTTGCCGTAGACTTTGCCGTTGACCATCATCACCGGAGCAAGTCCGCAGGCGCCGACGCAGCGGAGAGCGGAAATAGAGAAAAGACCATCCGGAGTCGGGGTCGTGTCGGCTTTGATACCGAGTACGCGTTCGATTTCGGAAAGGACTTTTTCAGAACCTTTGACGTAGCAGGCGGTACCCATGCAGACATCGATGCAGTATTTGCCTTTGGGTTCGGTGGTGAAGTAGTTGTAGAAACTGACCACACCGGAAACCTGTGCTTCCGTAAGATAAAGTTTTTTGGCGACATGGATCTGGACTTCGCGGGGCAGGTAACCGAAAATATCCTGCGCGCGGTGCAAAACCTGGATCAGCCGGCCGCGGCGGCGTTCATCCGCGCGATCGATGCCGAGAGTATCGATGAAAGCATCGAGTTCGGCAAATTTAGCGGCTGCTCCTTCCGACAATTTGTTGCAACACATTCTTTTTACCCTTTTTGTTATGACTTTTACACCGCATACGCGGTACTGCTTTTGTACTTTTTGTGCCGCTCTTGAACGAATTTCCTCCTTTCGGGCGGCAACGATTGATATTTGTTAAAAACCTTACTGAAATTGGTTGAAAACCTCCTGATCCTGCTTCCGTTTCACCGAAAGCATTGCCAAGCCTCCGGCGATGACTTCCCGCTGTACAACAACGTGCGGGGGGACTTGCAGAGAAACATTGGCGAAGTTCCAGATATATTTGATCCCGAGGGAAACAAGTTTATCCGCCACCTCCTGTGCGGCGGTATTGGAAACACATATAACTGCGATTTCGGGTGGATTATCCCGGAAGCACTCCGGCATTTCACTGATATCCCGGACGGTGCGACCGTAGATGTTTTTGCCGATCTTTTCCGGGGAGGAGTCAAAAACGTGGGAAATACAAAAACCGTAATGTTCAAAGTCATTGTATCCCAGTAAAGCTGTGCCGAGTGAACCGGCACCGATCAGGACTGCTTCGATGGGGGTGTTCCATCCGAGATAGTTTTTGATGTAGCGGATAAGTTCATTGACGTCGTAGCCGACCCGCCGCTGTCCGGAAATACCGGTAAGGGAGATGTCTTTGCGGACCACGATCAATTCGATATTCATATATTCGGCAAGTTCAGTGGAGGATACGCGGATTTTGCCGTCTGCCTGCATTTTCAGCAGTTTGTGCAAGTATGTCGGCATCCTGCGGATAGCCGGAATATTCAATATCCTGTCCTGACGCATAGAAAAGTCCCCGGGTACTCATCCGGAATCCGGAAAAGCACCTCCATTTATACCGCTGCGACGACCACGGTAAAAACTTCACTACTACGCCGCACCCATAATATACCACGAAAAAACAGCTATTGCAAATGAAAATACTAAAAAAATAACTATTTCGTTTCCGGGTCTATTTCCGGCGGAAATTTTTTCCGGAAATATTTGCAATACACCGATACCGGTATTATATTATATAAATATGTTAAGATAACGATATTCAGAACAGCAGCCATGAAATACGGATTTTACAAACGATGGCGCCCGGCGCCTGAACGATATTGACACTGCACGGAAGCGATTTCCCGTTGCGGTATATTTCCGTATGTTTCTGCCTGCAGGCAGATTTCCCACACTGTAAAAGAGAAGCGAGCTATTATTTAAGGATAAAAATTATGGATTTCAAACGTTATTTTCGTGATTACCCCGATCCCAACGGTTTTTTCGGGCCTTACGGCGGCATGGAACTGCCTGCTGATCTGGAACGCGCCTGCCGTGAAATCGATCAGGCTTACCGTTCCATCTGTCAGTCATCCAAATTCATCAGTGAATTGCGGCGCATCCGCAAAGAGTTTCAGGGACGCCCCACGCCGATTTATCATTGCAACCGGCTCTCGGAAAAACTCGGCAACTGTCACATCTATCTCAAACGCGAAGATCTGAACCATTCCGGTGCCCACAAACTCAACCACTGTATGGGCGAAGCATTGCTGGCTTCATACATGGGCAAAGAGAAACTTATCGCTGAAACCGGTGCCGGTCAGCACGGTGTCGCACTGGCTACCGCCGCAGCTTATTTCGGTCTGAAGTGCGAGATCCACATGGGTGAAGTCGATATCGCCAAACAAGCCCCCAACGTCGCCAGAATGAAAATCCTGGGCGCAGAGGTCGTCCCGGTGTCTCACGGTTTGAAAACTTTGAAAGAAGCTGTGGACTCCGCTTTTGAATCCTATGCCAAACAGTATAAAACTGCCATTTACTGCATCGGTTCAGTGCTTGGACCGCATCCTTTCCCGATGATGGTGCGGGATTTTCAGTACTGCATCGGCGAAGAATCCCGTCAGCAGTTTCTGGAAATGACCGGACATCTGCCTGATGCGGTTTGTGCCTGTGTCGGCGGCGGTTCCAACTCTGCCGGCAGCTTTGCCGCGTATCTGGCTGATCCGGTCGACCTGATCGGTGTTGAACCGCTCGGTCACGGTCCGGCATTCGGCGGGCATGCCGCCAGTCTGACCTACGGTGAGCCAGGTTCCATGCATGGATTCCGCAGTTACATGCTTAAGGACAAGGATGGCGGTCCGGCTCCGGTTTACTCCATTGCCAGCGGTTTGGACTATCCTTCGGTCGGTCCGGAACATGCTTTCTGGAAAGATCTTGACCGGGTGCAGTATGTTACCATTGATGATGAAGAGGCCGTCGATGCCTTTTTCAAACTTTCCCGTTACGAGGGGATCATTCCGGCTCTGGAAAGTTCCCATGCTGTGGCTTATGCGATGAAGTGGGCGAAAGATCATCCCTACGGTTCCATCATTGCCACCTGCAGCGGACGCGGGGACAAGGATCTGGATTACGTGATCGAGAATTACGGATTCGGTGAAGATCATCAGTTTTGAGGAACTTTTTTGACATTTGCCCGGAACTGATGCTCCGGGCAAAATTTTTTCAGGATGAGGAGTTTTTAAATTGCCTCAAAATAATAATTAAGGAGAAAATATCATGCCGTTTGACCGTGGCTCATTTACCTTTACCATGTTTGAAATTCCTGGCGAGCTGCCTGAAGATTTCGCCGCTTGTTTTCTGCCCGGCAAAGCCGGCACTCTGGATTCGGTTTCTTCGGAAACCCAGTTGGGCTGGGTGACCGGACGTCATCTGCTTGATACCAATATCGATGAGGCTTCCATCATGCGCGGCGGTGCTTATTGTCTGACTTTGCGTCAGGCGGTTCGCAAGATTCCAGCTTCGCTGCTCAATGCGCTGTGCATGCGGGAAGAACAGGTGTTTCTGGCTGCCAATCCCGGCAGGGAATATGTTTCCGGCAAAGATAAGCGCCGGATCAAAGAAGAGGTCACCGAACGCCACATCAGCAAGATGCCTCCGGCACTTTCCGGTATTCCCATGCTGCTTGAACCGCACACCAAACTGGTTTATCTGGGTACTTCCAGTCAGACCCAGATCGACCTTTTCGTCGATCAGTTTTACCGGGCGACCAAACTGGAACTTATCCAGTTGACTCCTGCGCTGATCCTTGACCGGGAGTTTCATACCACACCGACGGCGGTGCCGGTGCTGGAACTTTCCGGCAATCCCAATGCTTCCGGTGAACCTGCCATCGGCAGAGATTTCCTCACCTGGCTGCTTTATTACTGCGAAACCACCGGCAAAGTGACCGTCGGCAACAATGAATGTGATGCCATGATCGAAGCACCGCTGCTGTTTTCCGGTGACGGTGATGCTCTGGGGGCAGGGGAAGCTGCCATTAAAAAAGGCGACAGCCCCATCCGCAGTGCCGAAGTCAAAGCGGCGCTTGGCGTCGGCAAAAAACTGCGAAAAGCCAAAGTTTCCTTTACCCGGGATGACAACTCCATTTGGAGCGGTACGTTTGATGCGGACAATTTCCTTTTCGGTTCATTCACCTTGCCGGAGAGTGAAGAGATGAGCCCGGAGGATGTCTTCGCCGACCGGGTGCGGGCATTGGGCGATTTCCGGGAAATTCTGATCGAGTACTTCAAGACTTTTGCCAAAGCCATGTTGGAAAATTACGATACCACTCTCGCTGATATGCGCAAGTGGGTGAAAGACCGGGAGGCGATTTGATTATGCCGCTTCATCCTGAAGATCAGAAAATCCGTATTTTGACCGGTGAATATTGCCATGTCGTCCCCCGGGGGGAGATCGCTGAATTGGATATGGGATGCGGAGCCGGAAGTTTTACCGCGGCTCTGGCGGCGAAATATCCTGACCGCCGGATCATCGCGGCGGATGTGATGCTCGGCAGATTGCGTAAAGTCGTGAAAAAAATGGAACGCGCCAAACTGGAAAATATGGACGTTTTGCGCGTGGAAGCCCGTTCCCTGATCGCCATTATGCTGCCGGATGCCTCGCTTGACCGTGTACATATCCTCTGCCCGGACCCGTGGCCCAAGAACCGGCATCGCGGCAACCGCTTGCTGTGCAGTGATTTTACTACGCAGTTGCACCGGGTGTTGAAAACGGACGGGATATTTCACTTTTCCAGTGACGATGAATATTATAGTGATGCGGTAAATAAAGTGATTGCCGCTTCGGGGCTTTTTGTTTCTTTCCCGGACGGGATCGCGGATCTCGCCGGAGTGCAGAGCGATTTTGAAAAACGCTGGCTTGCCGAAGGAAAAATGGTCCATCACCGGGCGTGGAAAAAACTGCCGCTGCCTGAAGTGACGATCGGACATTGATGTGCAACATCTTTTATGGAGAATAAACTTATGAATATCTATCAGGAACTCAAAGCCCGCGGTTTCATCTATCAGGAAACCGATTCCGCCTTGATCGAGAAAAAACTTACTACGGAAAAGGTCGTCTTTTACTGCGGATTTGACCCCACCGGTGACAGTCTGCATGTCGGTCATCTGCTGCCGGTTATGGCAATGCGGATGCTGCAGAAAGCCGGTCATGTGCCTACCGTCCTGGTTGGCGGTGCCACCGGCGCGATCGGAGACCCTTCCGGCAGATCCACCGCCCGGAATATGTTGACCATGGAAACCGTCGCTCACAATGTGGAGTGCTTGAAGTCTCAACTTGCCCGATTCATCACTCTGGAAAACGGTGAAGCCAATTTTGTCAACAACTATGATTGGCTCGGTCAGATCAAACTGCTGGACTTCCTGCGGGATATCGGCAGCCGCTTTTCCGTTAATCGTATGCTTGCGCAGAAATCGGTTGAGAGCCGCATGGAAAACGGTCTTTCCTTTCTGGAATTCAGTTATTCGCTTCTGCAGGGGTACGATTTTTACCATTTGCATAAAGAATATAACTGCACTTTGGAAATCGGCGGTCAGGATCAGTGGGGCAATATGGTCGCCGGTACCGAACTTATCCGCCGGATGTATGATGAAGAACAGCAGGCTGATTGCCTGACCATTCCGCTGTTGATGAATCCTGCCACCGGTCAGAAGTTCGGTAAATCTGCCGGCGGTACCAGCGTCTGGCTCGATCTCAACCGCACCAGTGCATTTGATTACTACCAGTTCTGGCGCAATACGGACGATGCAATGGTCAAAGAACTGCTGTTGAAATTCGCCATCGAATTGCCGCTGGATGAGTGTCTCGCCATCGCTGAACAGCCCAATATCAACCGGGCAAAAGAGATCCTCGCTTATGAAGCAACCAAACTTGCCCACGGTGAAGCTGCCGCTAAAGATGCCTATCTCGCCGCCGGAAGCAAATTCGGTTTTGCCGATCCGGAGAATCTGGTGAATACTTCCAGCACTATCTCCGCTCTTTCTGCCAAAGATGCAGTTGCTTCCCTGCCGGAAACCGCCGTTTCTGCCGATGATATCGCCGAAGGCGTTACTGTTCCCAGACTGCTGGTCATTTCCGGTATCTGCAAAAGCACCAGTGATGCCCGCCGTCTGATCCAGGGCGGAGCTGTTTCACTGGATGATGTTAAAGTTACCGATGTCAATTTTACGCTTACTGCGGAATCTTTCGCCGCCGGAAGCATCACTTTGAGAGCCGGAAAGAAAAATTTCCGCAAAGTGGTATTGAAATAATCTCCAATCGGTGCTATATTATGTTATGAGGATGCCAATTTAGCTCAGTCGGTAGAGCAATTCACTCGTAATGAATAGGTCATCGGTTCGATTCCGATAATTGGCTCCATTTTTTTGCTTACCAGTCAAGTACTTAACAGTGCTTGGCTTGTTTTTTTGCCATTTTACCATAAAACACAAAAAAATACCATGCTTCACGGAGAATTACATCTGACACTGACTGACTTTTGACTGACCTCTTGACTGACAAAAAATCACTCAGCCAAGCTCGTTGTTTCAAAACTGTAATGACTGACAAAATATTTCTTTTATCGAAAAATGAGATGTTTATTTTGAAGAGATAATTTCTGAAAAAAGTTTTGAGACATCCATTTCGTGAAATGCATATTCCACAGCTGAACGAAAGTCGGGATTTTCAGCATCTTCGCTGGAAATTTCTTTATAAATCACATTGATTTGCGGGTTGAAGTAATCTATTACACGATTAAATTCTTTATCCATAAAGCTTGCAAAGAATTGCAAAAGCATTGTATCATCAGGTTCTGAAGCATATGGATGTTTTTTCTTATATACAGTTAAAACATTTGGTTTCAACGTATTAAATAAACTGTATAATTGAAATTTCATAATATCAGGAAGTTCTGCTAATACATCTTGCCTTATGCGTTTTGCAATATTTTGGATATATTCACATTCACTCTCAAATTCTTTGCGGTCTATTTCTAAAATAACCCTTTTCCAAGGTCCTAAAAGAAAAGTATATTTTTTTCTTAAACAATCAATATTGAACATCAGTTCATCAATGGCAGTATTTACTTTTTCTGATATGTTGAACCAGTTTTCTGAGTTTCTGTTCTCAAAAATAGAATATTTTGACTTCAGCCGTTGATTGACTGAATGATTTTCGGTAATGAATTCTGATGGGATATGAAGTTTTTGTTCTGAAAGGCGGCATCCAGTTACTTCTAATTCAATATATTTGAGATTGTGTTGAATTGGGAACTTGCCTTTAGTTTTCTGCAAAATTTCCATTTGCTGTTTAAGCTTCGCAATTTCACGCTTTTGCAATTCAATGATTTGTGCCATTTGTTCTTCCTTTTGCATGGTATCGCATTTAATTTCAGCACATTCCATCAGAGGAATATCTGTAATATTGAGTAAGTCGATAGGATGAGCTGAATCATTTTTGCGATCAGAGAATAACAATGCATTCAGACATTCTTGGCTGAAGTCGCTTTTGAAAATAGCATTGGGGACAAAATGAAAAACTTCATCGTCGACAATCAGTGAAGCGATTCTGATTCCTGATTCACATGAAAAAGATGTGATATTGTTATCAATTGCATGATGTTGCAGCAGACGAATTGCTGACAAATCATTGATCCCAGAACTGAATGCTTCGTCAGAAACATCGGTTATCAGCTTCACTTGTCCATTCAACTTATCATATGCACTAATTAATGCTTTTGCCACATCCAAAGATATACTTGGAGTTATAAGTTTAACACATTGTTTTGCTGAATTTATTTTTTCGATCAAGCAAATATCATCAATGCAGCAATAGTGAAATGGCAGAATAGACATTGGTTTCATTTTATAATCCCTTTTGAATCATTCCAGAAGCTTTCACTTCTTTTCTTTGCTGTTGCGGCATTCTCGGTAGACTGCTGCTCCGACGGCACTCATGATGGCGAAGTACTTGGCGGTGTCTTCAAACATTTTGGTATAACGCTCGGTACTTTCCATATAGGCGGTTTGAGCTGTTTCTTCAAAGAATTTCGGAAACTGATTGTTTTTGAAAATCTGCGGATCTGCGGAACGGGCAAGTTTGCGGAGTTTTTCATCTTTGAGCAAACGCTGCAGCAAGTCACCGATTATAACGCGGTCAGCCTCGGTGAAATCTCCCTGATACATTTCGTTAATGGCATCAATAACTTCATCCAGCATACTTTTTTTAGGATCAGCCGGAGGAGAAGTCGGCTTGATTTCCGGAGGCTGAATTGCTGTTTTTTTCTGCTCAAGCTCAATTGAGC
>SUWL01000022.1 GCA_015061495.1 Lentisphaerota bacterium | reverse complement strand
AACTTTCCCCCGGGTGCGGCAACCGCGTTCACAATCCAAGATCCCGACTGCCGATATAAAAATCGGCAGCGGGTCTGATTGTGAACGCATGATTGAGCCGAAAGCCAGCCCCGCCTGGAAACGCGCTAACCCCCCGAACAAATCCCGCCTTGGCGGGCGCCGTGGGGGGTGCAGGGGGGGGGCGGCGTGAGCGCCCCCCTGCAAAAAAACGCTGATGCGGGTGCAGGGGGCTGCCTGATCCAATTATTCCGGGAAATTTACTTGAGCGGAGTTTGTTTTTTAACGGTAAGTTTCCAGGGATATCCGGCGTTGCTTTCATCTTTTGAAATGGTTCCTGCGACCCGGTTTTTACCGATTTGCGGCGTGATGTTTTCCGGATAGATCAGGGTGATTTGGGCACCGTTTTCATTGGAAAGCGTATATTTGCCGTTTTCATTGGTGACATTGCCGGCAAGTTCGCCGTCAAATTCGGCGGCAGATGGAACGTAGCCGGATTCAGCGGCAAGTTTCTCAAAGGTGATTTTATGGTCAGCCATTTGGGGAGCAAGGATGACCAGAGCGCCAACTGCCAGAGTTCCGGAAACGATGGTACAGAGCAGACCGATTTTGAACCACTGGAAAAAGGTGATCTGACTGCCGCCGTGTTTTTCCAGCATGCCCAGAGCCACGATGTTGGCAGTTGAACCGATCATGGTGATGTTGCCGCCGAAGCACGCACCGAAAAGCAGTGCCCACCAGAGCGGCAGATCTTTGATATTCACCGACAACTGTTCGATGACCGGACTGAATGCCGCTACGAATATAACGTTGTCCACAAATGCTGAACCAAAGGCGGATACGGTGAAAATAAACGGCACCAGCGATCCCATGGTAGTTCCGGCGATTTTGGAAAATCCATTGGCAAGCACCTGATCCACATGGGTATGTTCCAGAGTTCCTGCCACAGCAAAGAGCAGCATAAAGAAGATCAGTGTCCACCAGTCCACTTCTTTTTCGATATAGTATCTGGCACGGCTGGGTTTGAGGATCATCACGATACCGGCGCAAATCATCGGCATCACGAGCAGCACGCTGTTCTTTTCCAGTCCGAGGAGTTCTTCAGTCTGGTGGTGTGAAGCGATGGCAACCACGGTCAGGATGATCAAAATCAATCCGCGCACATAGGGAACTTTGACCACCGGAGCAATGGACAGCCCCCGGGCAAGACGGGCCTGGAGACTTTCGTCAAACTTGTCAAGATCTTTGCGGAAGTACCAGAGCAGCATGCCGGTGACGATGAAAAGCGACAGCAGCATCAGCGGAAACGCCCACACCATGAAATCTCCAAAAGTCAACTGACCTTTGGTTCCGATGAAAATACCCACCGGATTGCCCATCATCGTTCCGGAACTGCCGATATTGGTCGCCAGCACCGCAATCAGAATATAGGGGGTCGGATTGAGTTTGAGGCGGTCGCATACCTGAAAAATCAGTGTGGAAATAAAGATGATCGAAGTCACTTCATCCACGGCACACGCCAGCAGCGCACTGGCAGTGGCAGTGACAAAGATGAATTTCCTGCCATTCAAATTGGGCATGGAAACGATCAGCTGCACGATCCAGGTAAAGAAACCGAGATCCCGCAATGCTCCCACAATGACCATCATTCCGACCAGGAACATGATCACTTCCAGCGAAGATGAGGTTACAAACGTGGGGATATCCAGTGATTTGTTGAAAATAAGCACCGCCAGTCCGAGAAAGGCGATCGCCAACCGGAAGCCCCAGAAAAAGAGCGTTCCAAAAATGATGGAAATAAATACGGCACAAGCAGTTGCCTGATTACTGTCCATGCCGATCTTCGTTCCGCCGAATCCGACCAGACCGGCGGCGGCAAGCAGGATGAGAAAGCGCGAAATCATTGCGCCGGCGGACATTTTTGCACTTGATGCTTCTTCACTCATGATTGATTACTCCCAGAAAAGTTTTGCTGAAAAATCTTTTAACGTCACCACTCCGGCGGGTTTTCCGTCATCATCGATGATCATCAGGCGGGAGAGGTTTTCGGTGAGGAATATTTTTGCCAGTTTGACGGCGGGATCAGCGATATGGGCGCTGATGAATTCTTCCCGCATGATATCGGCGACTTTGGTTTCGTCGGCGGTTTTCAGCATATCTGAAAACGGCTGCAGCTGATAGATCGGGGAGAGGTCTTCAAGCCAGAGCAAATGTTCAGGCAAGCTGTATTTGAGCAGATCCGCCAGAGACAGCACGCCGCGCAGGTCGCCGGTATTGTCCACGACCGGCAGTTCACCACAGCGGGTGACGGCGAATTTTTTGATTGCATCCAGAATGGAATCGGTTTCCTGCAGCATATCCGGGAAACGCACCATCAGGTCGCCGGCAGTGAGGTAGTCCGGAATATTTTTCAGCGTACATGAGAAGTGGTTGAGCAGCTCCTGGGCAGTTGCCATCTGCGAAATTTTTTCAGTGACAGAATTGTCCTCAAATTCGGCGGCGAGCGCAGAAAGCAGCTGGATATGCAAATTCGGATCATCCACCGGAGTAAGCAGCAGGATCATCACTTTGGCAGGAGTGCCGCCGCCGAAGTCACAGCCGCCGGGGATACAGGCGATCGCGGTCAGCGGTTCAGTCAGCCCCGGAATACGGGCATGGGGGATCGCCAATCCCGGAGCGACCATCGTCGGAAAAAGTTCTTCCCGGCTGGCGATTTCCCGGCGGGTGTATTCAGCATCCAGATCGGGAAAATGTCTTTTCAGAAGTTCAATCAGTTTCCCCAGCACCACTTTGCCGTCAGATTCGGTGACATTGCAAAGAATGTTGTTGATCTGGAGGAAATTACAAAAACAACGCGGCTGTGTGTCCATCATTTTTTTTCATCCATTTATCAAGTGTTACTAACAGTTGCGGAGGCGCAATTTCCGCTTAAAGTGTTTCGCAATAAATTCAAGCGGAATATATATAATATAGCCGTTATTTCGCATTTTTACAAATCGAAGTGGTTGATAACTATGGAATTTAATGAAAAACAGCTGTCTTTTCGCCGAATCGACAGTTGGTGACCGAAAAGCATAATGATTTTCATCTGCCCCGGATGCATTCAGAGCGTATTTGACTTGCATGCAATTTTTGCGCAGCAGTATGAGGCAAGGTGTGAGATTGCCCATAATGCAAAGCAAAAAGGGCGCCCGGCAAAAGAATCGCCGGTATGTGCATGTTTTTCGCCGACAGCTCAAATACGCAGAAGTTTTTTCCAGCGGAGGATATCTTTTTCTTCCGGGATGGGGGCATTTTCCAGAGGCATGGTATCCAATTGGAGCAATTTCCCTCTGCCGAAAGGGTGGAATGGTTTTATTATGATTTCCGGTTTCCGGCGGAGAGAATCTGCCAGAGAGCGGATCGCCAACAGGTCGTCATTTGAATCATTCAATCCCGGTATCAGCGGGCAATGCAATTCGATATTGGCGTTTCGGGCATCCAGAAACCGGAGATTTTCGAGGATGATTTCATTACTTCTGCCGGTAAATTTCTGATGTTTCAGCGGGTCGATCGCTTTGATGTCAAAGAGCCAGAAGTCGGTCAGCGGCAGCAGTTGTTCAATTACCTGCCGGTGAGCCATACCGCAAGTTTCAACAGCGGTGGTCCAGGAGCGTTTTCTGGCGCCGTCAAGCAAAGCTGCGGAAAAGTCCGGCTGCGCCAGCGGTTCACCGCCGGACAGGGTGATCCCGCCGGTTTTGCCGTAGTAATCGGCATCTTTGGCAGCTTCTTCGAGAATGCTTGCAGCGGAGCGCCGTTTGCCTGCCAGCGTGAGGGCTCCGGCAAAACATCCTGAAGCGCATTTCCCGCAGGCAAGGCAGAGATTCCGGTTCAATTCATGCCGGTCCGGCGACAGAGTGTGGGCATTTTGCGGACAGATTTGTGAACACGCCCGGCAGTTGATACATTTTTCCCGGGCAAAGAGTATTTCCGGATGAGCGGAGATGGATTCCGGGTTATGGCACCAGATGCAGTGCAGCGGGCAGCCTTTCATAAAGATCACGCTTCTTATTCCCGGTCCGTCATGCAGAGAAAATCTTGCCAGATCAAAAATCATACCGCTGATATTCATAACATCTCCAAACTGGTCCGGTTGATGATCATATCCTGCCATTTTTCATCCAGTGAAGCAAAACGTGCCGACCATCCTGAAATACGCACCACCAGATTGGGGAAACGGTCAGGATCTTTTTTGGCGGCGCGGAGTATATCCGGATCGACTACATCGATCTGCAGATAAAGTCCGCCTTTTTCAACAAAAGTCCGCAACAGCTGTGCCAGCACATCCGCTGCACCGGAAACTTTGCGGATACCGGCGCAGAGCCGGACATCCAGCGGGCAGCCGTTGGGGGTGCAGGAGAAATCCATCCGGCAATAGGAGTTGAGCAGTGCCGTAAGCGGACTTTTGTCAGTACCGGGTGTCGGAGAGAGATTGGGGGCGAGAAATTCATGGGCGTGCTTGCCGAAAGCCGTTGCCATGCGGTTTTTGGCATATTCGATCTCCCTGCCGAATGTGCTTACTCCGACCGGAGTAAACACATTGGCAAGTTTCAGATCCTTACCGGCAATCGCGGAACAATCTGCCAGCAGTTGCCGGAGTATGCCGTCCGCATCCGGATCATCATTGCCGTAATATGAGAGCGAATTGGCGAAGCGCAGCCGCAGTGCTTCAAAGCCCTGCCAGTCATTTTTCAGGATATGCACCAGTTCTTTGAGCGTAAGAAGCTGTTTTTTGAAGACATTTTCCCGGATCGCATGAAGACTGTTTGCGACATCGACCAGACCTGCCAGATGGATGGCTTCAAAGACATATTTGGTGCCGTAAAGGTTGTAACTGCATCCGGATAAGCGGCATGACGGCATGAGCAGGGAGATGACCACATCGCTTTTGCGGAGCCGGTCGGGTGAGAATGGGGAGCAGTCACCCGGATTTTTTTTATCTTTCAGCGGAGTGTTTCTGATATTCTGATGTACTTCGGAAACTGACTTGCGGAAACATTCCATAAAGTTCGCATAGAGTTCTCCGTATGATTCCGGAGTTTTTTCTGCGAAAAGCGCTTCCTGAAAAGCGATAAGGTAATCTTTGGGAGTGTAGTTGAAATTGGTCTGTCCGGGAATGATGATCTCCCAGCAGCCGTCATTGGTAAAGCTGCGGGCGTCGGATTCGGGGATGCCCATTTGCTGCAGATTGCGGATGATCAGCGGTTCGTTGTAAACTGACACGATCCCGCCGCCTGCAAGTTGTACTTCAGCGACCCGTTTGAGCAATTTTTCCGAAGTGCGGGAATTGAGGCGCACTGTGACCGGATAATCACTGATATGCAGCTCTTCGATAACGTCAAGCACCAGAAACGTCACGTCATTTTCAATATTTTGATCATCTTTGCCGATGCCGCCGAGAATGATATTCTGATAGAACTGGGCATCTCCGGAACCGGGAGCTGCGTGCTGTTTGCCCCGCAGTCCGAAACACCATTCGCTTCCTTTGATCCAGAAGTGGGCGATCAATTCCCGTGCCTCATCCAGAGTGATGAGCCCTTTGTCAAGGTCGGCGGCAAGGTAGGGTCCGAGAATTTCATCAAACCGTCCCAGACCGCTCCAATTGCCGCATACACGCTGAAATTCAAAAAAACTCCAGAATGACTGGATCGCTTCGGCAAAGGTTTCCGGGGGATTTTCCGGGACGGTCCTCAACCGGGCAAGCACTGCAGAAAGATTTTCACGGCAGCTTGAATATTGTGCAGAAGAGATCATTTCCTGCAAACGCACACAATATCTGGCAGTCCAAATCCGCATGGCTTCAATGGTGCAGAGCAGACCGGTGAAAAAATCCTGATGGAACGGGTCCGGATCGTTTGCCATTCTTGCGGTGATTTCAGCGGCCAACCCTTTCAACCCCTTGCTGACGGCATCACCGAAGTCGGCAGTGGTGTGACTGATGGAACTTGCCGGCTCTTCATCCGGATATCCCGGTACCCGGTGCAACAATGCCTGAATGTTTGATGCATTGCCCGCCAGACGCTCTTCCGGCAGGATGTGGATCGCAGACTTTTCCGCCGTAAGTATCGCCAGTTTGCCGCGCGCAGATGCCGGCGGACAATCCGGGGCAAGGTTGAGATCGGCAACCCGGAAGCCCATATCCGACAATCGGTTGTAATACTCTCCGGTCAGATAACGATGCGCCAGATCAATGGTTTCTTTGCTTAATTTTTTCATTTTTCACTCTCCGCAACACAATGTCAGTTCCCGGAATATAATGTACACCCCGGGCGGATAATTTCAATAGAAAAATAGTCCAAAAAAATATCTGTTTGTCCATTGCAGATATTTTTTCCGGAGTTATATTATGTTATTGTCCCATTTGGTTGTGAAGCATTTATCGCAAAAAAAAAAGAGTTTTGAATGCAAGCTGTTCTGCCGGTATGAATGCATTACAATCAATGACAGAAACAACAAACAAGGAGAAAACTGATGTTTTTTGATTCTCTTCCGGTATTGCGTTACGCTCAAGCGGCGGAATTTTCATTGACGGATAATGGTTTTTGCCATCAGAAAACCATTCCTTTCTACATTTTTGCCCAGGCTTTTGAAGGGCATTATGAAGTCGAAGCCGATGGTGAATTTGCCGTCTGTCAGGAGGGTGGAGCTTTTTTCGTACCGCCCGATACGCCGCTGAAAATCTGGCATTATGTGAATAAAACAAGCGGCGTGATGCGCATCAGATTTGTCCACTTCATCATCGAAAATTCCCGCGGTATCGATCCGTTTTTTCAGCAGAAACTGCCATTGTCACTCCCCCCGTCAGTCTGCCGTGAACCGGCAGAGATCATCCGGAGACTGCTGGGTGTTTCCCGGCAGGATAAGTTTCTTTATGCGTCAGATTTTATGCTGCTGTTGAGCAGATTGCGGGCTTTTATGACTCCGCGGGAAAAGAGCATTTATCCGGAAATCATGGAAAAACTGCTGGTTTGGGTCAAACAGCACGCCGCTGAAAAGATCACTGCCGCCGATCTGGAAAAAAAGTTTCCCTTTTCGCGTTCAAAAATGTTCGCGCTTTTCCGGGCGGCTGCCGGTATGAGCCCGGGCGATTACATCCTTAATGAACGGATCAATTATGCCGCCGGAGTGATGTTGAGCGAGCCGGAAATTTCCGTTAAAGAGGTTGCCGCCCGGTGCGGGTGGAGCAATCCTTACCATTTTTCCAGGAATTTCCGCAAAATCACGGGGGTTTCTCCGGGGAAATATGTCAAAACTGCCATGTCGATGTATTGAAATTAAAAAAAAAATCATGATTTGCTGTCACAACCAGTTGAGCAGCTTTGGGTTATTGTCTTATTTGCTGTGATGTATTATTCATACCGGCGGTGCGCATTGCGGATTCTCCGGAAAATCTCCCTGCGGCGGCGGAAGAGTCGCCTTGTCCGCCGGAGCCTTGTGGGAAAGAGGATCACACCGCATTCCCCGTCTTCGTTTCACTGCGCCGTGGCAAGCCGTGCGGATCTATCCGTTACTTGGCGGTTGACAAATCATTAGGAATGCAAGTTTCACAAAATTTGGGGCATTACCGCGTCTTTTTACGATTTTTCCAGACGATATCGGCAGATGATGTTGAAAAGTCAGTAACGTTATGCTATTTTAATGCCCGTCCGGTATTTTGTATCACGATATTTAATATTTTGGCTATTTTAAAATTGCGGAATTTTTAGGGAAGTAAAAAATGGGAAAATGTTTGGTACTTTTTGCAGCAGTTGTGTCAACTTTGTTCCTCTGTTCCTGCAAACCATCAGTCGCTAAAGCAGTCGTTAAGGCTTCAAAAAAAGTTATCGGCAGTAAACCAGGATCCATAAATCTGGTCAAAGGTGCCGCACACACACCCCGCAGCAGCAGCGGAACTTTTAATACAGTATTGCAAGAAGCCGGTGAAAAAGGTGTGAATTATGTATTTACCGGTGCCGGTGCCACCGGTACTGCTGCCTACGGCACCAATCAGTATAATAATAATGTCCGCAGATTGCCCTGTAATTTTTGCCAGTACGGCAAAGTTTATGATTACTACGGCAATCTGATAAATTGCAATATGTGTGGGGGCAGAGGTTGGTATACAGCAACCTTTTAAAACGCTTGCTTTCGTTTGTAAATATAACTTTTCAAAGGAGATATCCACCTGATGACCGCATTGAGTAAAGCATTTACCGCCCGGATCAAAGAACTTCTTACTTTAGGCGGCAGTGAAAATATTTCAGTTGAAACCAGACAGATGGGCTGGGGAACCGGTTTCCGTTCCGGCAGAGCCATCGGCGGAGACACATTTTTGCTCGGCGGCAGAAATTATCTGCGCGGCTGGGGAGACCACGCCCAGAGCAGACATGTCATCAAACTGCCCGGTCCCGGAAAGAGTTTTGAAGTACTCGTCGGCGTCCAGGAGTGTGAAAGCTCCCGCGCTCCGGTCAATCCGACCGCCCATATCCGTTTCACCGTGTGGGTCAATGGTAAAATCGCCGCTCAAAGCAGCGTATTGGAGTGGTCAAGCTCTCCGGAAAAACTGACCGTTGACCTCAATGGCGCGACCGAATTTGTCCTGCAAAGTCAGGAGACAGGCTTCCCGCCGGAATATACCGGCACTCCGAGCTGCGCTTATGCCTGCTGGGTCGAACCGGTGATCAAACTTGCCGACGGCAGGGAATTTTTGCCGGGGATGGGATTCATGATCAATGAATTGCTCCCGGCGTTTGAATACGATGGAGTCCCGGCGGATCTGATCAACTGGCAACGGCGGACACAGCTGCTGGTTGACGATCAGGATATGGAAGTGTACCGTCTGGAATTCTATTCTCCGGACGGTCTGCTCACTTTGCGCTGTACCGTCAAACTTTACAAAGATTTCCCGGTCTATGAGGTGCTGCCGGAACTTACCGCCGGAAATTCACAGAAAACCAAAGTCGTGGAAAACTTCCACACCCTTTCCGTAAAATCGCTCGTTCCGGGCAGACAGGTGACAGTCCGCCGTATCAGCGGAGTGAAAAATTCTCCGGAAGACTTCCGCAGTGAAACGCTCACCATCGGTCAACGTTGGGGCCGCAACCGGGTGCTGATGGATACCGATTGGGGATCAAGTTCAGCGACGTGGTTCCCTTATGCCGGGATCGATGCCAGCGAAAAACAGGGCATGGAAGTGGCAATCGGCTGGACTGGTTCATGGAAACTGGATATCATCAATACCATAAATGAATTGAGCATCACCGCCGGAATGATGCGGACGAGATTTTTCCTCCACCCCGGCGAAACTTTGCGCCAGCCGTCGGCATTGATCTTTTTCCGGGAAGATATGAGCATCGGTGATGCCAAACGGGATTTCCGCCGTTTCATGCTCAAATACAAATCGCCGCGCAACAGCAAAGGGGAACTTTTTCCCGGTTCGATCTCCTTTGGCAACGGCGGGCATATCGGTGAAAAAATCCTGCTCGATGAGATCGATTATGCGAAAAATAATAACTTTGCGATCGATACATTCTGGGTAGATGCCGGATGGTACGGTCCCCCGCGCAGTGCCGACCCGTGGCAGCCGTGCGGCGGCTGGGCGCACTGGTTTGAGGAGGCTGGTGACTGGCGGGTGAATCCGGTGCTTTATCCTTCCGGTACGCTTAAAACCGTGGCGGATAAAGCGCATGCTGCGGGATTGAAGTTTCTGCTCTGGTTCTCCACCGAGTGCGCCATTGCCAAAACTCCGGTAGTCCGGGAGCATCCGGAATACTTCTTTACAGCACTGAATCCCCTCGATCAGCGGCGGCTGCTTGATCTGGGCAATGAGGATGCGTGGCAATGGATGTTCGATACCGTGGCGCACGCGGTGGAGGAGTTCGGCATCGACTGCTACCGGCAGGATTTCAACTTTACCGACATGACCTTCCGGAGCTGGCAGAATGCGGATGAACCGTACCGCATCGGCGTGACTGAAGCTAAATATATCGCCGGACTGTACCGGTTCTGGGATGAGTTGAAAAAGCGTTTTCCGGATCTGCTCTTTGACAACTGCGCTTCCGGGGGGCGGCGCATCGACTTTGAAACGGTTTCCCGCTGCCACTGCTACGCCATCAATGACCGCACCGAAGATCACGATGTCCCCGAAGAGATGCAGAATACCATCGCATTGACGGTCAGCTACGCACCGATACAGTGCAGCTGTTCTTACAAACGGACATTTGATGATCCGTATTCGGCGTACAGCTATGTTGATTCCGCCATGCATATGAATATGGCAAGATACCACTACGGTCTGGTGGAATTCACCCCGGAAGATACCGTAAGGTTGAAAAAATGGGCTGCAGATGCCGCCCGGGTCAGGGACATTCTGTACCGGGGAGATTATTATATGCTTACACCTTACAGCGAATCTCTGAAATCATGGCACGCATGGCAGGGCGATGACCCGGCAAAAGAGTGCGGAGTGGTGGTTGCTTTCCGCAGACCCGAATCTCCGGAAGCGGAAATGGAACTGCATCTGCACAACATCAAGCCGGATGCGCGTTACCGTCTGGAATTTCATAACGGCGAAGTCAAAGAACTTTCCGGCAGTGAACTGGCGGCAATAACCGTCGCTTTACCGGAAAAACGCTCGTTCGACCTCTTTTATTATATCCGGACAGATCATCAGAAACTGTGACGGTTATTAAGGCAATGCGGTGCCTTGTTTGGCATGCATATTGCACGCTTAATCACCATCAAGGCAGTCTTAAATTGATAAACAGGGCGGATTTCCGCTCTCGTGAAAAGAAATTATCGCTTTTCTTTGCCTACTTTCTTTTCTGGAAAAGAAAGTAGGGAATTTCGCTTTTCCTGTCTTACTTCTTTTCCCGTGAAAAGAAATTATCGCTTTTCTTTGCCTACTTTCTTTTCTGGAAAAGAAAGTAGGGAATTTCGCTTTTCCTGTCTTACTTCTTTTCCCGTGAAAAGAAATTATCGCTTTTCTTTGCCTGCGTTCTTTTCTGGAAAAGAAAGCAGGGAATCTCGCTTTTCCTGTCTTACTTCTTTTCTCGTGAAAAGAAATTATTGCTTTTCTTTGCCTACTTTCTTTTCAGGAAAAGAAAGTAGGGAATTTCGCTTTTCTTGTCTTACTTCTTTTCTCGTGAAAAGAAATTATTGCTTTTCTTTGCCTACTTTCTTTTCAGGAAAAGAAAGTAGGGAATCTCGCTTTTCTTGTCTTACTTCTTTTCTCGTGAAAAGAAGTAAGAGAGGACGTATTGGACGATGGATTCGGCTTCGGTGGAAGCGTCTTGATGGGCGGCCATGTATTCGATACCTTCGTGGAGTTTGATACAGGCGGTTTTGTAGTCGGTTTTACCGATTTCGCAGATCAGCCGGATACCGCGATCCATAAGTTTTTTATTGGAAACGTTGACCCAGCTCATCCAGTTGCCGGTGATTCTGCCGAGGGCTGCCATGGTACCGGTGGAAACGGTATTGAGTACGAGTTTGACAGCCAAATGTCCCATGAGGTGGAGTGGAGATTCGGAGATATTGCATGGGACGTTGAAATCGGCGTGGTGATTTCCGCCGATGCACAGGTATTTGAAGTGGGCAAAAGGGGCGTTGATGTGTTGGAAAGCCTGATTCAGATTATCCGGGCATGGTTGATTTCCGACGGTGATCAAAACGGCGGCATCGTTACCGGTGGCGGCGCGTTCGGCGGGATTTTCGTTACCGACTTCGAATTTGAGCAATTCGGCGGCGCGGATTTTGGGTGGATTATTGCTCAAAGATTCTGGGATACCCATATTGAAATAGTCAGAGGTTTCCCATTCCAGGCAGCGCAAAGGTCTGTGCATGCCCAACTGCCAGGTTTCGGTGGTGGAATGGAGCGGGTTTTTGACGAACGCCCATGATGGCGGGGATATCCGGTCATCGTTTTTGCGGAATGGGGGGAGCATGAATGTCGGGGAACGTTCGGTGGTATCGGTAAAGATATCCAGCAGATATTCATCGGCGAAGTAGGTTACAAGAGCTTTTTTACGGTAGAGACCGGTTTCAAAAGCGATATAATCGGCGATGCCGTCCACGGCGGCGGGTGATTCCAGATCATCGAGGAGTTTTTCAAATTCGGCGGCGTAATCCGGGGATTTTGTGCCGGTGATCCGGTTCATAATGGATTCCAGTGCGCCGCCGGCGACGAGTTGTTCGCTGGTGGTTGCCTGCATCCGGGTGGAACCTGCCAGAGCCATGGGGCCGCAGGAGAGGTCGAGTATGCAAACCCGGGGATCGCGGATCGCTTTACGTGAGCGTTCGAGATGTTCAGCGAGCAGATCGGCGGGGTTGTTGAACATGAGAAAGACCTGACAACCGCGGTCAAGTGCTTCAAAAACCGAACCTAATACGGAAGAAGTTTCGCCGCCTTCGGTGATAGCGACGAGCATATCGCGGCTGCCCATATTGTGTTCCTGCACCTGACGGCGGCCGAAAACCTGATAATCTTCAAAAAATTCCACGGACTTGACCAGAGCGTAATCGCCGCCGGTCATGATGCTGAAAACCTGATCGGCGTAGGCTGCGGCGGCGGGGGTACCGGCGCAGCAGCTGCGCCACATACACTCCAGCAGGATGCTCAAACGGCCGGTGGCGCCGCATCCGGAAAAGATGATTTTGCCGCCGTTACGCAGGATTTTTTCACCGGTATCGACGAGTTTTGCGAATTCCGGAGAAGCAAAAATGCGTTTTGCCATTTCAGCGACGTTGCGGTCAACGCTCTGCAGATTGCGGACACCATCGGCATAAGAAGCGGCAAATTTTTTGTCCAGTTCCCGGGTCAGGGGGCTGGATTGTTCGGTGGGCAGGAAACCGAGATGAAACTGCTGCTCATTTTCTATAAAATCCATTGCGGCTTGAAGTGCATTACTCATAATACTTCCCTTTTTTTATTTATAATTATATAATTACGTTCAGTACGCGTACATAGCGGCGGCGGACAAGTTCGCCCATGATCCGGGTACCGGCGGCAGGAGTGATTTTCAACTCTCCGGCAGCTTCACAAAGCGTGACACTTTCACCGTTGCAAAGCGAAATATATTCCAGTATATCCAGAGTTTTATGCCGTGATTTCATGGCTTATTTCACGTTGTGAAATCAACTGTTATTCATTGGCAATTAATATATCACATTATTTTTTTGAAGTCAAACCATGAAAACCGTTCTTCTACTGCGATGAGGCAAAAAAAGGCTGCCGTAGAAGCGGCAGCCCTGTATTCAGCGATCCGAAAGATCATAAGTCATCGGAAAACCAGTGGATCTCCCGGCGGTCATCGTCTTTGAAGTCCACGCATAAAATACCGGCGATGAAGTCGGCCAACTCAACCGGGTGGATTTCGATATTCGCGCCCAGCAGCAAACTGGCATTGATACCGATCGCCCAGGGATCGGCGGATTTTTCTTTGCACATTCCGGCGATATCCACTTCGCCGGAAGTGTTTTTGAAAAGCGGTTTGTAGTAACCGAAAACGGTTTTGCGGTAAATATCTTCAGCGCGGTAGTTCAGGAAATCGACACTCCAGCCGCGCTGCCAGTAAACTCCGCGCTGGTCGTAGATGCTCCAGCCGAAACTATACTGTCTGCCGACAGCTCCGCCGAATGTGGCGTAACGGGTAAGTTTCAGATCCAGAGCGACTTCACCGGCTTTGAGTTCGACCGTGAATATATCCAACAGGTCGGAAAGACGGTTGGGCAGATACCATATCACGCCATTGCTGAATTTTTTCCAGCAGCTCTCATCAGCAGCCCGGTTGTAGTATTCGGCATCGGCTTGCTTTGCTTCAGAATCATTCTCCTGGGCAGCCGACAAACTGCCGGCCGAAAACAATGCCGCCGCAAAAATGGCACATACTGCAAATTTTTTGATCGTACTCAACATGACAATGACAACTCCTTGATTAATTTGAACGATACCATATTGATCTGTATTAATTCAGTTCTAATATAGTATCAGATGAAAAAAAAGTCAAGTCTGCCGGAGATTAAAACCGTTTTTTTTCACAACCGATGGCAGCAATACTGTTTCCGATGATCGGTTTGTAACAATAAAAACACAAAGCAAAAAAAAACGCCAGCGCGCGGGCAACCGTTTGCAGGACGAATCAGAGGCAGCAAGCCGTGAGGCACAAGGGGATCCGGGGGGGCGGCGTGAGCGCGCCCCCCGGTGAAAAATCACATACCGGCGAAAAAGCGCATCAAGCGCGCGGCATGGGCGGCACACTCATCCACGATCGGATCAAAATATTTGTCGATGGGAAGAAATTTGCCGTTGAGCTTCTCCAGTTCACTGCGGGAACTTTTGAGATAGGTATCCATGAATTCCGTAGCGATATTGACCTTGGCGACGCCGTTTTCAATGACCTTGCGGACATCGGCAAGCGGCGTACCGGAACCGCCGTGAAGCACCAGCGGCAATTCCGGCAGGGCTTCGGCGATCGCTTTGCAGCGTTCAATATCCAGTTTCGGTTCGCTGGTGTAGTAACCGTGCGCCGTGCCGATGGATACTGCCAGGGCATCAACTTTGGTTGCAGAGGCAAATTCGACTGCTTCCGAAACCTCGGTTATGGCAGTTTCATCACCCTGTGCGACGTGGCCGATCTCTCCCTCGACCGAAGCGCCGAAACTGTGGGCATACTGCACGCAAAAAGCGGTATTTTTAACATTTTCCTCAAAGGGCAGCCGGGAGCCGTCATACATCACAGAAGTATACCCCCATGCCAGTGCATCTTTGACCTGTTTGATGGTATTGCCGTGATCCAGGTGGATCGCCACCGGCACGCTGGCACGGTTGGCAAGGCGGATGAGCATACCGGCAAGGTCGTAGGCCTTTTCGGAATCGAACAAGCGCATGTACAGCTGGATGATGACCGGCTGTTTTTCCCGTTCCGCCGCCATCAGCACCGCTCTTGCGGTCTCATAGTTGGCGATATTGAATGCGCCCACCGCCCGTTTTTCTCTGCGGGCGGCGAGGAGCATTTCTTTCATAGTGACCAGAGCCATGATCCACCTCAAAGTGCCGAAGCGGCGAGTTCTTCCAAAGTCACGACCTTGAGAGCAGTGTACTTGCTCAAGCAGATTTTGGTGTAGGGAGAAGCGACCACGATGAGGTCATTTGCCGGATCATCGGCACGGTCGGCGATGTATTCTGCCAGTTTACGGACGAGATTTTCGTTGATTTTGGGCAGGACGACGGCGCCTTCACCGCAGGTGTAGGATTCCTCATTGTTGGTACCGAATGGTTTGCGTTCGGCGCCGAGAGCGGCGAGCAATTCGGCGGGATAAGCGAGATTATCGTTGTAATTTTTCAGATAGTCGCTTTCCAGATAGTACACTTTGCCGACGGCGTTGAATTTCAGACCGAGCGAAATGATGTATTCGGAAGTGTGCATGACCGTAAAGGGCACTTCGATGCCGAATTCCGCACAATCGTTTTTCAGCAGTTCATAAGCGGCAGGATTGGAAACCACCAGGGTTTTCGCTCCGGCGGCTTTGACCGCGGCAACGAATTTCTCTGCGGCAGCTTTGGCTTCAGCGGCGTAACCCAGCACTTTGAGCGCTCTGCCGATGCAGCCGCCGGAAATGACGCCGTAGGCGACACCGGCTTTTTTCATCAGCGCATCAAACGCCGGCTGAACCGTTCCGGCTTCAGTGGTGTAGGGGTCGGCAAAGTAGAATACATCACCTTTACCGGCAACGTCCCAAGAGTCCGCAGCTTTGAGTTCCGCGGCGATCGCCCGGATGTAGTCCGGAGCCAATCCGGCTGCCACGATATCGGTACGCATGGCGATATTGAGGCTGTTTTCATCATAGTGGTTCACACAGTGATAGCAGCAGCAGCGGGAAAGATCCGAACGGTACAGCGTATCAATGAAGTCCCGGTCACTGATCTTTTCCGGGTGCATGGTCACTCCGTAGATCATGGAAGCGCGGACACGGGGAGTATCCGCTTCGGTGAATGTGACATTGCCGATCGCCGACAGGTGGCGGCACATAAAGCAGAAACGGCAGTTTTTGATTGCGTCGGTATATTTATCAATATTCATGATTACACTCCTTTGAAGCCTAATTTGCCGGGGTTCATAATGTTGTTGGGGTCAAGCTGTTTTTTGATACCTTCGAGGACGGGCATTGCCGGGCCGTAAAGTTCTTTCATCAATCTGCCCAGTTTCAATCCGACACCGTGGTGTTCGTTGATCACACCGCCATTGGCGATAGCGGCGCGGATCGCCATATCCCAGACCCGGTTGTAGAGCTGGGCGGCTTCGGCGGGATCGGCGGGGACTTTGTCGCCTTCAAAGATGAAGCGGGCATAGAGCATGCAGCCCCATTCGTACCAGTGGGAGAAGTGACCGATGAAGCGGGCTTCGGGGAAGTTCTCATTGACCACTTTTTTCATTGCCCAGTAGACATTCTCGATATTGGCAAAGGTGGCAACGGTATCCAGCGTGCCGAATGCCTGCGGAATGTGGAACATGTAGGGCGGATAGAAAAATTTGTATTTGTTTTCCCACCACAGATCCCCGCCTTTGCTGCCGAGATCTTTGCCGTGGTATTTTTCTTCCATGATCTCTCTGGCGCGGCGCATCTGGCACTCCACGATATCTTTGGCACCGTCAAAACCGAATACCAGATAAGCACCCTGATCCAGTTCCATACCGAAAACTTTGCGGACATGGTGGATCGTCTCTTCTTCATCATAAAGACGGACCGCACAGGGCTGCAGACGGCTGCGCATAAGTTCCGCGCCGGCACTCATGGCGGTGTGGAAGTCTTTGAAAATGTAAGCACGGAATTCCCGGGCTTCCGGTTCGGGGTGAACTTTGAGCGTGACTTCGGTGATGACGCCCAGGGTGCCTTCACTGCCGAGGAAAAGCATCGTCAGATCCGGACCGGAAGCGTGACGGGGAACCGGCAGCGTCCGGATGATATCACCGGTGGGAGTGACCACTTCCAGAGACATGACCATATCTTCGATTTTGCCGTATTTGGTGGAAAGCACGCCGGTACCGCGGTGCGCCAGAAATCCGCCGATGGTCGCACAGGCGATGGAGGCGGGCAGGTGCATGGTGGAATAACCTTCCTTATTGCAGCGCCACTCCAGATGGCGGGCGATGATACCGGTCTGGCAGGTGACAGTGAGGGATTCTTTGTCGATGCCGATGAATTTATTCATCCGTTTCATATCCAGGATGATGCCGCCGTAGACCGGCAGAGCGCCGCCCTGGGAACCCGATCCGCCGCCCCACGGGGTGACGGGGATCTTGTAATTGTTGGCGATTTTCATCACTTTGGAAACCTCTTCGGAGCTTCCGGGATGGACGACAAAATCCGGTTTCGGAGTCTCTTTGCCGCGATCGTGCCACATTTCCGGGATCCAGTAATAGTCCACGGAATGACCGAATTTATCAGCGTCACTGGTGCTGACATACTCCTGACCGACGGCGTCGATCAACTCGGTACGAATCATTTCGTACATGTAATTGTCTTTTGGAACGAGCATCTTTTCAATATCTCCTTATAACATTGAATTGGTTGATGTTTAACGTTTGGCATATACCGGTGCCAGCGCATCGTGGATACCGGTGTAGGTTTTGAAAAGTTCCTGATAGAATCCGGCACACTCCGGATCCGGCACCAGTGAACCATCCAGATGCAGACACTGCCGCACCGCAGATGCACTGTCCGGGAATATCCCCGCACCGGTACCGGCGATCAGTGCCGTGCCGAATGACGCATCCGCCGGAGTCGGTATCTGCACCGGCAGATCGAATACGTTGCAGACGATGGAACTCCAGAGTTTGCTTTTGGCACCGCCGCCGATCAGAAAGATCCTGTTGACCGGCAGTCCGGCATTTTTGATCAGCCGGAAACAATCCGCCAGCGAAAAGGCGACCCCTTCAAAAATGGCCCGGATAAAGTCACCTTTGGTCGATGAGATCGATAATCCCGTGAAACTCGCCCGCAGTTTCGCATCCCAGTACGGCGAACGCTCTCCCTGCAAATAGGGGTGGAACATCACTCCGTTGGCTCCGGCGGGGGAGCCGGCGGCAAGTTTATCCATCAGCACAAAGGCTTGGGTGCCGAGTTTTTCCGCTTCGGCGATCTCGGCTTGACAGAGCGCATCTCTGAACCATCTCTGGCAGAGGGCAGCCGCATTGGTCGCCGCCACAGAATACCACATGCCCGGGATCACATGCGAATAGGTGAGCATACCCGGATCGGGGTGGGCTTGGGCGGTCATGACATTGACATTGCCGGCGGTGGCAAGTTTGATGATGCAGTCGCCGGGTTCGATTGCTCCGGCACCGTAATCCTCGGCGGCGGAATCGGATGTCCCGCAGATCACCGGTGTATTTACCGGCAAACCGGTATCTTTTGCTGCCTGACAGGTGACTTTGCCAACCATATCCGTGGGTTTGACCAGTTCCGGAAGCACTTGCGGCAAGATGCCTGCCAATTCCGCAAGTTCCGCTGACCACGCCATCTTTTTCATATCAAAGAAAAGCGTACCCTGGGCTTCGATATAGTCGGTAACCGCAATGCCGGTAAGCAGATAACGCACATAATCCTTGACAAACAGGATGTGCCGGACTTTTTTCAATACTTCCGGTTCGTGTCCGGCAAGCCAGCGCAGCTGGGGCAGAGTCCAGGTCGGAGTCGGCATCTGGTACGCTGTGGCAAAGATCTTATCCCCGTAATTTTCCTTGAGAAAAGCGCATTCCTGAATACTGCGCTGATCGGTCCACATGATGGTTTTGCGCAGCACTTGCATATTGCCGTCCAGCAAAACGGCATTGTGCGTGGAACCATCCAGACTGACTGCGGCAATGGCGGACATATCCACGCCTTTTGCCGCAAGATTTTTCAGAGCTTTGCACATGGCGGCATACCAGTCGGCGGGATTTTGTTCCGACCAGCCGGGATGGGCATATTCCGTGGTGTATTCCACGGAATGTTCCCCGGCAACTTTGCCGTCGGTACCGATCGCGGTAACTTTGCATCCGCCGGTACCGAAATCGATACCAAGCAGCAGAGTTTCAGCCGTCATCTTACTTCACCCAGGCGTGCTGCGGATCTTTGGCGGAAATCAAACCGCGGTTGACTTTGCCGCACATTGTCCAGAGGTAGTACATCTGATACCCCGGTGCGCCGCACAGCGGATGATAACCCTCGGCAATGGCGACGGTGTCATTGTTTTTGACGGTGTAAGTTTCGTCGATGGAACCGTCGGGCTGGTAGACCTTCTGGATGCCGAAACCCTGCGGAGGATCGAAGCGGTAGAAGTAGGTCTCTTCCATATCGATTTCCCCGGGAAGATCGTCGAAGTCGTGACGGTGCGGCGGATAACCCGACCAGTTGCCTGACGGGATCATGCCTTCACCGATGTAGAAGTGTTCGGAATCAAAGGTTTCATCCAGCATGATGGTCGCCGCCCGGGTGAAATTGTCCCTGCCGATGGAGATCGTGCGGGTCATTTCCGGAGTGATAACCGTCGGACGGGCAGTGTCCCGGCTGGCAGGTGATTCGTTGACCGCGAAATCGCAATCGGTCAGTGCCGTGATGGTAAATGCGGTGTTGCGGGGCATGTAGAGGGTGTGGGGTTTGCCGTCGAAGACATTTTTTCTGCCGCCGACTTCCGCGAATTCCCAACCGTCACCTTTGGCGGCAAATTTACCGCCCAGCGTGACGATCGCCATTTCAAAATCCCCGGTGTTGCCGGAGTAGATCGTTCCCTGTGCCAGCTGCACGATCCCGAAACGGGTCAGTACCATGTTGTATTGACCGACGTCAAAAACTTGGTTGTACCCCTGTTTGACATCGGTACGGATGAGCAGGTTTTTGTCATTCATATCAGTAAGTTCCTTTGAGTTATATTATCCGGTGATGTATCAGATTTTGTATTGCATTCAAGATCCGCTGTCTGCGATGCATCACAACAGAGACTGCAACTGTTATTTCAAAATGACCGCTTCGATATCCATATTGCGGCAGAAGTCCGCCAGAGCTTCAGTCTGGTCGCCGTACATCAGCGCATAGTGGTGTTCCCAGCCGTTGCCGATGATCTCTTTGCTCAATGCTTCGCAGCCGGCATCGAATTTGATTTTAAGCGGATTGCCGCGGACGAAAAGATCGGTATCCAGACCGTCACCGGCGGCGATCAGCATCCGGTATCCGTCACCGTCCCGGGTTTCGCCGAGGCGGGCGACGGTAACTCTGCCGGGTTTGAGCGGAAATTCATTGGTGACACCCTTGACCCCGCCGCCTTCCACCGTGGCACTGCAGCGCAATGCCGGGGTGAAACCGGGTTTGCAAAGTTTGCAGGGTGCAGCACCGCAGTGCCATGCCACGGCATATTCACCTTCAGCGACGATCATATCGCAGAAAAACGGCATGTCTCCGGAAATCGTCTTGCCGACCTGCATCATCACTGCTCCGTAAATGTCACCTTCGCAGGCGGTGGTCAGGCCGTGGTTGGTCAGATGACCGATGGTGGAACACACGGCAATACCGTAAAGATCGTTGAGAATAACCTCCGGCCAGCAGCGCATGGCAAAGGTATCCACCAGGAATTTGTCTTTGAGTTTTTTCACCGCGCCGAAAAGACGGGCGGATTTCTCCAGCTGACCGTCTCTGGGACCGTCGGTCGGATGGCACTGGGCATCGGCAAGAATGGTATTTGTGGCATCTTTGACCTCATCGGCGGTGAGATTTTCAGCAATGGTGAAAAGTTCATGCTGGGTGATGATCTTTACTTCCGGACCGAGTTTGCGGCGGAGCATAAGTTCCGAAAAACTGCTGGTATAAAAGCCGGGAACTCTGCCGCCGATCAGACCGATGCGCATCCGGTTGAGCTGTTTCATCGCCTGGGCGACCCGGATGGAAGCGGTGAGTTTTCCGGCGGCTTCGGCGGTGCCGGGTTCAGCGTGGACGTGGAAGTAGGGGATGTGCAGGCGCCACAGATGGTGGGAATTCATATTTGCCGCACAGAAAGAGTTGCTCTGCAGTCTGCCGCCTGCCGGATCGGGTTCAGGCATGCTCCAGAGAACCACCGGTATATTGAGACGCTGGGCAAAGAGCGGCGGCACCACGCCCAGAGTAAAGGTCATGAAATGGGTGATGATCAGATCCGGCTGGATCTTTTCCATTTCGTCAAGCAGGGCGACTGCTTCATCCTCGAGCGTAACCATTTTGTCGCCGCCGACGATCTCCACATCCGGAAGCGTGCGGAGAAATTCCACCGCCGAAGCACGGGCGGCTTCCAGACGGTCATTGGTCCAGTTGACCTTGGACAGAGCCAGATAACAGATTTTGAATTTTTTGCTCATAACTTCATTCCTTTATATGTTGTGAAGATTGTAAAATGTCAATTTTTCGCCAGAAATTCATCCACCTCTTTGCGGGTCGGAATGCCGGTCCTGCCGCCGAGTTTGCCGCACTTGAGCGCCGAAACCGCCGAACCGAAACGCATACACTCCATCAGATCTCCGGTTTCCAGATAACGCACCGCAAATCCGGTGTGATAAACATCTCCCGCCCCGGTGGTATCGACCACCTTTGCCACCGGAAATGCCGGACAGCGCAAAATTTTTCCTTCCGCAAGCACCATGGAACCAAGTTCGCCCATCGTGATGCCGGTAACCTGCGCACCGATGGATGCCAGCTGATATATCGCTTTATCCAGATCATTTTCGCCGGTGACTTGGCGCGCGAACTCTTCAGAAGTGATCAGAATATCCGAATATTTCAGAAGTTCCGGCACTCCGTCACGCATCGTCCCGGCATCAAAGTTGACCAGCACGCCATGCTGCCGGGCAAATTTGGCTGCCGCAATGGCGGCCTGGGTATGATGGCCGTCCAGATGAAGCACTTTGGCATTGGCGATCAATTCGTAATCGACCTCTTCCGGTTTGACTTCCACCAGTCCGCCCCTCGTCCATGCCACACTGCGCTTGCCGGTGGGAGCATCGATCCAGCAGTATGCCACCGGTGAAGCTGTACCCTCGCGGATGACCATTGATGAGGTGGAAACGCCTTCCTTTTCCAGATCATTGATGATCATTTTACCGGCTTCATCGTCTCCGACACTGCTGATGTATGCCGCGGAAACACCCAATCTGGCGGCGGCTACGGTGGAGGTGGCGGATGGACCGCCGCCCTGGATGAGATGCTGCTCGATCTGGACTTTACTGTCCATCGGAATATGGGGCAGAACGGCAAGGTAGTCGTTGCTGCAGAAGCCCAGGCCTACGAATTTCATTTTTTTATTTTTCCTATAGTTTACGTTTAGAACGCGTACAAGCCGGCGTCGGCGGCTCGTGGACAATCCATCCGCCGATAGGATCAGACCGTCTTGGTGAGGGTGAAATTCCTCCTGCCCGTTTGGATCGAACCGCTTGGGCGGCGGCACCATACACCGCTGCCGGTCATTATCCTATCTTGTCGTAGAAAATATAGTACCGGTTTGCCTTTCTTGCAAGAGTTTTCTGGTGATATTAGCCGAAAATTTTTGATACAAAAAGAAATTTTCTCATTTTATCTCAAAAATAATGAGAAAACAGTTGAAAAACAGCCGTTGACAACTATATTAAGGGCGTGGCAACAGTTGGTTCATGGTATGCGGATGTGTGCGTGTATATTGCGCGCCTTGTCCCGGCGGGGAGAGAATTTCACCCCAGCCCAAGCGGTCAGATCCAAACGGGCAGGAGGAATTTCACCCTCACCAAAACGGTCTGATCCACGCGCCGGGGAGAGAATTTCACCCCCGCCCAGGCGGTTCGATCCAAACGGCGGATGGATCGTGCGACAAGGTCGCAGGTAAATCAAGGCGGATGAGCAGGAGTGTACTGACCGTACACGACTGCGAAAACGTCCGCAGATTTGCCAAGAGATTGTCCACGAGCCGCCGCCGCCGGCTTGTACGCGTTCTAAACGTAAACTATAGGAAAAATAAAAAAAACGACTGCGAAAACGTCCGCAGATTTGCCAAGAGATTGTCCACGAGCCGCCGCCGCCGGTAAGAGCGCGTTCTAAACGTAGTAAACTATAGGAAAAATAAAAAAAAATGAAGAATGTCAGATCCTACGAAATCGTGGAATATCTGAAGGGAAAAAAATATTGTACCATTCCGGAATTGCGGGAAAAATTTCAGGTTTCCAACGCCACCATCCACCGGGATCTTGCCTCCCTGGAATCCCGCGGCGTCATCCGCCGGATGCGCGGTGGAGTGGCACTGGGCGGCAAACGTCCGGAATTACCGGTATCCACGGCATTTCAGGAACGGCTCAACTGGCACAGCCGGGAGAAGCAGTTGATCGCCGAAGAGGCATTCACCCGGATCGAAGAGGGGGATATTCTGTTTTTGGATTCCAGCACGACGGTATTGCTTTTGGCGCGCAAGCTGTTGGAATCGCAATTTTCCAATCTGACCATCGTGACCAATGCGGTATCGATCATCCAGGATTTCCAGAAATTTCCTGCGCACTATGTTTTGATCGGTCTGGGGGGGACCTATGACATGCAGCTCAATGCGTTTCTGGGTCAGTCCACGATGCGGGAATTGGAACAGCTGTCGATATCCAAGGCCTTTATTTCGGCATTCGGCTTGAGTGATGAGACGGTGACGACCAACCATGAGAAACATTTTGCGCTGATGCTCAAACTTATGGAAATGGCAGGTCAGCGGATATTGCTGCTTGACCGCAGTAAATTTGACCGCAAAGGGCTGTTCCGTTTTGCGTCCCGTCAGGCGTTTGATGAAATCATTTCCGGTTGAGGCGGTGGACATTTTTCAGGAACAGTTTTCCGTACAGTTCCGGATCATAGTATGCGAATTGCCCGGCGTAAAAATTATTCAGCATGTCGATCAGGAGTACAAGAAAAATACCCACATAGGTAATTAATAAACTGATTATGAAAAGTGCGAATTTGAAACGCATCCCGAAGGTCGGCGGGATATTTTTACGGATAGCGATTTTGAAATCCCTCTTGCTGCTGAAACGCTGCATTGCCGGCAGTTGGGCAAATGATTGCCGCAGGAACCAGTTGAGCCGGGAATCGCCGAAAAGTGTATCGTAATAGAATAATCCCCGGTAAAATTCCGGACAGTAAGGGATGATTTTTCCCGCTGAACTGACCATGATTTTGATGATTTCCGGATCGCTCTGATCGGCGAAAGCGGCAGCTATTGCCGCATGATCGTATTTTCCTTTAGCGGCAGATTGTTTGGCGATCCGGGTACACTCCTGGCGGTTATCGGTGAGGATCTGCATAGCCAGATTGCGGTTGCCGGCGGCGAAGGCTTTTTTGGCATTATCCGCGACCGTGGTCTGGATACCGGCGAAATTGCGGATAACTTCGTTTTGTTCCGCCTGCCGCAGAAAATTGATATTATTCTGCAGCAAATTTATCATTTCGCCGCATTCAGAATCGTGCAGTGCCGCATCCAGCGAATCAGTGTGAGAAGTTTCCGGCACGGTGTTTACCGGAGGCGGCGGAGGCGGAGCGGTCTCTTCCTGAACATCCGTGGTGCCGAATAACGGGACATTTTCCCATCCGGTGATATTTCCGGATATGCACGGGTGCTGTACTGCGGAACTCATGTGATGTTTCAGCGAAAGAAGAAATGCTGAAATGGTTCCGGCGGTACTGGAGCGCAGAGTATTCAATACTGCATTGGTGAAAAGCGAATGCCCGCTGGCGGGATCTTCAAAAGAGATCTCGCCTACTGAACATGAGGTCAGAATCAATGGCAGTTCGCCGCCGTTTGAAGCAGTACACTCCACCGGTTTCTGACAAAGAGCAATGGCTTTGCCCCCGGCGTGGAGGGCGTTTTGACAGCAATCGAGGATGAAAAACCGTTTCACGCCCGGTTTGCAGGTAAGTTTTTCGATGACCGGCAGCGGCAGCATACCGTATCCGGCATCCAGCAGAGCAGCTTCAGCGGAAACACCCAGCAAATGGAGTTGATCTTGGGCAAAGTATCCGTGTCCGGAAAAGTAAAACACAAAGATATCTCCGGCGTGGAGTTCCTGCATAAGTTCTTTAGTTTTGGCAACTATCGCTTCTCCGGTGGCACTGTGGTCACAGAGCAGCCGGGTGCGGAATCCGCCGCTGCTGAATTCAGCATTCAGATCGCTGGCATCTCCCATGGCGTATTTCAGCGGGGAGATGCCGTTGGCGTAGGTGTTGATACCGATGAAAAGAGCTGCTTTTTTCATGTTAAGATCAGCTTTCCAGTTTCAGTGCGAAACTCATCAGGGCGACATTGTAGCAAAACGAGAATACCACTGCGCCCATAAAGAGCAAAGTCGTCCAGATCGAGGTGAATTCCCCGCCGATCATGAAAAAGGCGCAAATCGCTCCGATAATGGTGTAGAGAGCCAGCACAAAGGCGTTGATGCCGTTGGATTTTTTGCTGACCATCCAGCGCAGGAAACTGATCGTGACCACCGGCAGGATCAGCACCAGCAGTACGAATCCGAGGAAACGCAGATACCAGGGGATCTGGGAAGCGGTCTGCCGGACGGGAGCGGCGGCATTTTCCAGCTCTTTTTTGATCGGATCGAGGTCGATTGCCGCCGGAGCATCTTTATCTTTGCCGTCGGCTTTGGCGGTTTCCACCTTTTTGACCGTGGTATCTTCATTGAATGTACCGTGGCAGATCTCGTTGCCTTTTTTGTCGATCAAAGTCCATTCGCCGGTGAATACCGCACCTTTGTCAAAGGATTCAAATGAGTCAATTTTGCCCCAGAGGATACCGTCAACATTGCAGCCTTTAGCGGCGGCGAGGGCATCTCTGGTACTGGAAACGCCTTCGGTACGCAGATTCAGGAGTTTGTCGATCCTCTCGGAAAAGGTGATATCTTCGAGGAACAGCACTCCGGAAGCATTGAGTTTGTTGCGCATCGCATCGGAAACGAAGTCCGAGGGGTCGTTGGCGAAATGCACCATCACGGCACTGCGGATATCACCGCGGGAAGCGCGGATCTCTTCGACAGCTTTATTGACCGCCGCAGTGGCGATCGTTTTCCGGGCGCGGTCGGGTTCGGGTTTTTCCGGACCGACACTCTGCCAGGCGATGAAACCGATGTAAACGGCAAATGCCAGACTGCCGAAAACCGGGACGATCCTGCCCAGCAGGGTAAATGTAAAGATTTTTTTGATAACATCACTACCGAATGGCATATTTTCTTCTCCTTGTGATATTATTGGGCTCCGATGCGCTTTTTGAAGTTGGCAATGGATTCGGCGACCTCTTTGCTGACCACGTGGTTATCCACGAAATTGGCTTTGCAGAATTCCAGAGTCAAGCGGGGCAATTTGCCCAGATAGGCATTTTCTCTGATGGCGGTGCAAACGGTGACCAGATCCCGACCGGAGAAACCATTGGTGGATGCCACCAGAAATCCCAGGGCATTGTCATCGACTTTGATCTCTTCGGAGAGCTGTTTGAGCAGTTCCCGTTTGATAATGCTCCGGCGGACATCCTCATTGGGCAGTTCCACCTCGATTTTAGCTCTGAAACGGGAGAGTGCGGCATCATCCACTTTATCCGGATAGTTGGTCGCACCGATCAGCAGGAACGGATTTTTGCCTCCGGAAGAGATTCCGTCCATTTCCGTAAGGATGATATTGACCAGATCTTTATTGGTCTGATGGACATTGTCACCGCCGCGGCTGGAGAGGATCGCATCGATTTCGTCGATAAAGATCACCGACATGGGGTTCTGGCGGGCGGAATCAAAGAGTTCCTGCAGTTTCTGCTGGGATTCGCCGACGTATTTGCTCAACACTTTGGAGGTCTCAAAGACATAAAAAGGCATCCCCAATTCACCGGCGACCGCCTTGGCGAAAAAGGTTTTTCCGGTGCCGGGCAAGCCGTACAGCAGCATACCGCCGCCGGCTTTAAGACCGTATTTGCTGGCGTTATCCGCATCTTTGATCGGTGCGATAACTTTGACCAGCACCTCCTTTTTGGCGGCATCCATACCGGCGACATCGGCGAGTTTTTCTTTGGGCAATTCTGCCAGACGCATCTTGGAATCATCGTCCCCGGCAGCCTCGCCGTTTTTCGCCGCACCGTCACTGTCGGCCGCGACCATCTGGGGGGCTTGAGCGGCTTTTTCTTTGAGTTGAGCGGCGACTTCCAGCAAGCCGTTGGCATCGTCCAGATAGGCGCAGGCGAGTTTGCCGCCGCACTGTTCGGCAAGTTTCAAAGTATACTCGATTGCCTGTACAGTACACGCGAAAGCCTTTTTATAATCCTTGCATTCAACAGCCTTGACTGCGGCATCTTCGAACTCTTTTTTTTTGCTTGCATTAAAATCACTCATTGTTCATCACTCCATGCGGCAGTTGATTACTGTTTATCGGCAAGCATGGCAGAGAGCTGACTGCGTCTGCTGTCGATTTCGGTTTGTACTCCGGCATCATCGGCGACTTTTATCTGTGACATCGGGGCAATATCGCCGCTGACTTCTGCTTCCAGATCGCCCATCATCTGCTCCACGGAAGGAATCGCATCATTGAGGGCAAGAGTACCCATGCTGTCATTATATTTTTCAGTCCAGACGGATTCGACGTCGGTCTGATCGGCAATCAGATCTTCAGTGCGGTCGACGGTGGCGGCGATTTTATCCGGATCGATATTCATGGCATGATTGAGGACATTGAGTGACTCTGCCAGCATTTTATCGGTTTCCGCCATTTCCAGAGTGCCGAGATATTCTTTGAAAACCCAGGTTTTCTTTTCCATTTTCTGGATCTGGGCATCTTTTGCCCGGACGGTCTGGATCAAACGCTGGGCGGCAGCTTTCTGTCCCCGGGCGAGATATGCTTTGGCTTCTTCCCAGGCGTTATCCCGTTCCTGACCGAGTTTCTCGATCTGGCTGCTGGTACTGTCGGCAAGACGTTTGGCTTCATTAAGGGCACGGCGGCGTTCACGCTCTTCCTGACGTTTGAGGGTGGAAGACGGAGTAACGAGTTTAGAGAACCATCCCATTTTATTATTTCCTTATGATTACAAATTGGCAATACTTTTGATCAGTTGACATCGCTTAAACGTTTGAGGAAGTCGTCATCCTCCTGTGCGGCATCCACGGCGGAGGAGAGTTTGGAACTGCCGCTCATATAGGCATCAAACTGGGCATCGGCAGCACTGTTTTCCACACTCTGCTGACGGGTATAGCCAGCGTTGGCAAGGGTGTCGATCTCCTGATCTTCTTCTGCCATGGCATCATACTGGATTTCCAGATCGGCGGCGATATCGGCGATAAGGTCGGTCCGGGAGGGATTTTTGACGTAAAAGATCATGTTCTGGATCCGGTCGTAGAGCAGAGTATCTTTCTGGATCCGGTCGGCAATAATGGCGATCTCTTCTTTGAAAAGCCGATCCTGGGAAGCGAAAAGGATCTTCATCTCCTCTTTGATGATCATTTTCATACCGGCGCCTGCGGCTTCATACTCTTTCTTTTTGCGGCTCAACTGTTCATCGAGGTTGGCGACTTTGAGCTTGAGGTTGGAGAGGCGGTCTTTATTGTCGCGGATCTGCTGGGCGACGGTGGCAGACTGTTTTTCAAGAGTGGACAATTCAGTATCTGCCAAACCGAGTTTCTGGGCGATAGCCGCCAATGCATCATTAATAGCCATGATTGATATTTCCTGTATATTTTTATTGAAGTTATCTGGGTTGTAAAGTACTGCTGAAAAATGTGATCACTTGGCGTTCAGACTGCTCAATTTTTCCCGGATGGCATTGATTTTTTCAGAATTGCTGCTGTCGGTGGCAACGTTGGGAGTGCCGATCGAACCTGCGGCTTCATTTTCCAGCATCGCCATATAGTCTGCTTCTGAAGTGATCGTATCATTCAAGGCGAGATTATTCATGCTGTCGCCGTATTTTTCATCCCAGATGGCTTCGACATCGGCCTGATCTTCAAGCATCATATCGGTTTTTTCAATGGTATTGGCGATCAGATCGGGATTGATTTTCATAGTGACATTGAGTTTGCCGAGAGCTTTGGCGAATGCTTCATCGGTCCGTGCCATTTCCAGACTGGTGACATATTCGCTGAAAACCCACGCTTTACGGTCAAGTTTCTGGAGCATGACATCATTGGCTTGTACGGAACGCAGCAGACGCTGGGCGGCGGCTTTCTGCCCCTGTTTGAGTTTTTCCCGGGCGTCGTTCCAGGCTTTATCCCGTTCCTGACGGAGGACTTCACCGCGGTTTTTGACCGTTGCCAAAGCCTTGTTTGCATTGAGCATAGCCTTTTTGATCGCCCGCTCTTTTTCCCGTTCGATCTGACGGCTGGATTTGAAAAGATCTCCCATACCCATTTTTTTACCTCTTTCCCTTATTTTGAAGTTGTGTGTTTGTTAAATTTTGTACTGTATCTGCCTTATGAGAACCCGAATTACCTGTTTTCTGACACCCTGCAGAATAAAAAATAAAAAAAATCCGATTTTTTTACAGGCACGCAATAACGGCTTGATCCTGCCGGCACAAAAACGTTTCATGTAATTTAGCATGTAAATCAACAAATTGCAATATCCGGAAATAAAAAAACGGTAATTTCCTGAATTTTGTAAAACTGGCATTAAAAACGGGGTTGGCTTGCAGTGGTACAAGCGGGTGTCTGTGCATAAAACGCGGGTTGGCGGTATGCGGATGCGTGCATAGTTGAGAGGGAAACGGTTTTTCTCTCAAACGCTCCCTTTTTGCTTGGCATTATGGGCAATATCACGCATTGCCCGCATACTGCTGGGCAAAAATTGCATGCATATTGCGCGCCTTGTCCCGGCGGAGCATAGCAGAGACGGATCGCCTCCTTGTGAGGCTTTAACCGGGATGTATTCAAAACGTTGTCAGCTTACCTTTATTGCCGATAACAAACGCCAGTTTTTGGGTGACCGGCATTCGGGGGGTACCGGGGCAGAGCCACCGTTGAGGGCGGCTTGTCCGCCCGCCCGACCAAGGCGGTGAAAACATTGCGGGTAATCTCTTGTCAAACCAGCGGCAACAGTTCAGTCATGCAGGTATGCTGCACTCCTTCACTGTTGCCCCGGTTTAACGGCGACCTTACCTCGCACTGTATTCACCGCAAGCGAGCGAAGCCGCCGCGACAGTTGTCTTTTCCTGTCTTACTTCTTTTCACCTCGAAAAGAAATGATTGCTTTTCTTTGCCTGCGTTCTTTTCGTGGAAAAGAAAGAGGGGTAGTTGGCTTTTCTTGTCTTACTTCTTTTCACCCCGAAAAGTGATTTTTGCTTTTCTTTGCCTGCGTTCTTTTCGTGGAAAAAAAGTAGGGTAGTCGGCTTTTCCTGTCTTACTTCTTTTCACCCCGAAAAGAGACAGTCGCTTTTCTTTGCCTGCGTTCTTTTCGTGGAAAAAAAAGCAGGGTAGTTGTCTTTTCCTGTCTTACTTCTTTTCTCCTCGAAAAGTGATTTTTGCTTTTCTTTGCCTACTTTCTTTTCGTGGAAAAAAAGCAGGGTAGTTGGCTTTTCTTGCCTTACTTCTTTTCTCCTCGAAAAGTAATGATTGCTTTTCTTTGCCTACGTTCTTTTCGTGAAAAAAAAAGCAGGGTAGTTGGCTTTTCCAGTCTTACTTCTTTTCTCCTCGAAAAGTAATGATTGCTTTTCTTTGCCTACTTTCTTTTCGTGGAAAAGAAAGTAGGGTAGTTGGCTTTTCTTGTCTTACTTCTTTTCTCCTCGAAAAGAAGTAAGGGCGTGGGAGAAGGAGGGGGCGCTGGCGGCGATGATTTTTTCGGAGACGCAGAAAGCGAGGCGGAAGTAGCCGGGCATACCGAAGCCGCTGCCGGGGACAGCGAGGATGCGTTCTTTGAGCAGGGCGTTGATAAAGATTTTTTCATCTGGCACGGGAGATTTGGGGAAGAAGTAGAAAGCGCCGCCTGGCATAATGAATTCGATTCCGGCATCGGTAAGGATTTGAGCCATGAGGTTACGGCGGCGGCGGTAGACATCCAGATCGATACGTGCGTTGATGCATTTAGCGATCAGTTTCTGGGCGACGACGGGAGCGTTGACGAATCCCAGAGTACGGTTGGTAAGGGTAAGTCCGCCGATGAGTTCGGAGCAATTTTCCAGATTGGGGTTAACGGCGACGTATCCGATGCGTGCGCCGGGGAGGGACAAAGTTTTGGAGAATGATCCGATGACGACGGTACCGTCATAAACTTTGAACATGGATGGCACGGGGGTACCGTCGTAATTGAGGAAGCGGTATGGTTCATCGGAAACGATATAGATCATTCTGCCGTATTTTTTTCTGGCATCGGTCAGGAGTTTGGCGACGGCATCGAGTTCGGTGCGGTTGTAGATCTTACCGGTGGGGTTATTGGGTGAATTGAGAATAATGGCGCGGGTTTTGGGGTTGATAGCGGCGGCGATATTATCGATATTGAGGGAGAAATCGGGATTGGACATGACGGGTTTCAGGATGCCGCCGAAGTTTCCGGCGTAGAAGCCGTATTCCACGAAGTAGGGGGCGATACAGATGACTTCATCGCCGGGGGTAAGGGTTGCGCGGAAAAATGCGTTGATACCGCCGGCGGCGCCGCAGGTAACGACGATATTGGCGGCGGGCACGTGGAGTTCCTGTTCATCGGAAACGAGTTGAGAGAGTGCTTCGCGCGCGGAATTTTCTCCGGCGTTGGGCATATATCCGAAAGCGAATGGCTGATCGCTGTTTTCGGCGATCTCCTGCATGGCGGTTTTGATTTCCGGCGGCGGCGGCAGATCGGGGTTACCCAGGGAGAAGTCGTACACGTTATCTTCGCCGTAGGTACGTTTCAGTTCGATACCGGCCTCGAACATCCGGCGGATCATGGAAGCGTTGCCAAGGTAGCCCTTGACTTCATTGGAAAGCAGCTGCATAATATTAAATCCTTAATTTATTTGACAGTATCGAATTCATAACGGGTGATGCTGTGGTGCGGTTTTCCCGGTTCGATACGGATGGACGGGAAATCCGGATGATTGACTGCATCCGGCCAGCATTGGGTTTCCAGACAGAAGCCGCTGTTTCTGGGGTAGCGGCTTTTACCGGCGGCGTTATTCAGGAATCCGCCCATATAGAGCTGGATACCGGGGCGGCTGGTATGGAGTTTGAGTTTGATACCTGATTCGGCGGTGACGACGGCGACATTTTCCTGATAGTTGTGATCGGTGCGGCTGATGACGAAATTGTCATCGAATCCGCCGTCGTATTCAGAAAAAATATCGGCAAAATTCCTGCCGCTGCGCAAATCGAAGCAGGTATTATCGACTTTCAGCAGTTTTCCGGTCGGCTGGAGGAAGTTATCGGTTTCGGTGATGAAATCGGCAGCCAGAGTGATCACATGTCCGCTGCATGAACCGGAATTTTCGCCATTGAGGTTGAAATAGGTATGGTTGGTGAAATCCGCCACGGTGGGTCGGTCACATTCGGCGGAGTATTCGATTTCAAAGGTATGGTTTTCGCGCAGCCGGTAAGTTACGCGGACGAATAGATTACCGGGATATCCGGCATCGCCGTGGGGGCTGAACAAAGTGAGGATCAATTCAGTGGGCGTGGCACTTTCGACCTGCCAGAGTCGGTGTGAATAGCCGAATCCGCCGTGCAGGGAGCAGACGTTGTTATCATTGAGGTGTAACTGGTAGATTTTGCCGTCCAGCTGAAATTTTCCGGCGGAAATACGGTTGGCGGTTCTGCCGACGAGAGTACCGAAATAGCAGTTATTGACCATGTAATCTGCCGGATTTTTCCATCCCAGAGCGATGTCGCGCAGATTGCCTTGGGCATCATGGACAAACAGAGAAGTGACACATCCGCCGAAATTGGTGATATCGGCCCCGAATCCGTCGGGCAGCCGGAGTTTGAAAAGTTCTGCGGCCGAATCATCCGGCAGAGTGAAAAATTTTTCGCCTTTCATGACTTATGCCTCCGTAAGTTTAAGAATATTCAAAGCGTTGGTTCTGCCTGCCATGGTCAATTCATCCATGGTAAGGAAGTCCAGTGAAGCGAGAAATTCCATGCACATAGTGATGGTGGATGCCGAACCGACCAGACACTGCTTGTCCGGATTGAAAAGTTTACCGTTGGGATAAAGCACCGCCCGGTTACCCAAAGTGGAGTATTCGCCCGGAGGGAATCCGGTCAGACTGGAAGCATCACTGGTGATGATGATTTTGTCTGTGCCTTTGGTGCGGATGATGATGCGGACCAGTTCGCCGGGCAGGTGATGACCGTCGGAAATGATCATAGCGGTCAGGCGTTCTTCGGCAAGTCCGGCATAAACCGGATTGCGGTGGCGGTCGATGAGATTTGGGCAGCCGTTGCCCAGATGGGTAAGGAGCAGAGCTCCGGCGTCGGCGGCGGAACGCACCTGTTCATAGTCAGCCATGTGGTGACCGACGCTGGCGATGACGTGTTTGCTTTTAAGGTAAGCGATCGCTTCGGGGGCGTTTTCGACATCGGCGCCGAGGGTGATGATTTTGGCCTTGCCTCTGGCGGCATCCAGCAATTTATCGATATTTTCGATGGTCGGCACGCAGACGAAATCCGGATCATGCGCTCCGACGGCACCGGGGAGGTTGGAAATAAACGGGCCTTCAAAATGGAGTCCGGGGACATGAGACTGCAGTCCGTGTTTTTCGACGACATCCATGATCAGCGCGGCGTTGCGGCTGTTTTTTTCCAGTGAACCGGTAATTATTGTCGGCAGGAAAATTTCCGTACCGCTTGCCAGCAATTCCTCGATCGACTTCAAAACCTCATCGGCACTCAAGTCATCGGCGCTGTAATCCACGCCGTTATGACCATTGACCTGCAGGTCCACCCATCCAGGATTGAACATAAAAATACCTCAAAACAGTTATGATTTGGTAAACGTTTTTCTTGAAATATACTCTGTGAACCGGTTTTTGTCAACATATAGCGCAGATTGCCGGGAAGAAATTTGCAATTTTTTCCACTGCATGATATCTTATAAACTGCTTCGGTTTCAACATAACATTACATGGAGGAAATTATGCGCTTTTTGATGACATTGGTTTCGATGCTGGTTCTGACGGGTATTCATGCGGCGGAAATTTTTGTCGATCCCGCCGGAGGAAAAAGTTTCAGCGGCAAATTTGTCGCCGTTCCTGCGGATGTGCAGTGCGGCAAACCCTCATCGGTAACTGTGGAATATGCCAATAAAAAACTGCATATCACGCTGGTTTCCCGCCGTTTCCCCGGGTGGCGGGCGGAATCCAAAGGCAGTGCGGACGATGATACGGCGATGTTTGGAGCTGAAACTGCCGAAGTTTTTCTGATGCCGGATAATTCCCCGGATTATTATCAGTTTGCGCTCAATCCCGCCGGCCATCTTTATTCGGCGCGCCGCAAAGATAAGTCATGGAACGGCAGGATCGATTCAGCGGTCAAAGTGCTTGATGACCGCTGGATAGCAGAATTTGTCATCCCGCTGGAATCCATCGGAGCCGCCGAACCCCGGGAAGGGACGGTATGGCGGGCGAATTTCGCCATATCAATTTATGACGGAAGCATCCGGCGGCAGGCTTCGTGGAGCAAAACGGCATCGTTCCACGATGTCAACGGGTTTGGAAAAATCGTTTTCACCGGCAAAAAATTCACCGGCATAAGGAGTTGGAATGTCGATGGCAATGTGCTGGATGTGGAATTTGCCGTACCGGAAAAGTCGGCTGCTTACTGTCTGATTTCCGGGGTGAAATACCCGGCATCCGACGGCAGAGTTTCCGTGAAATTGGGCGGCAAAGAGATCGGTGCGAAAAATTTTGCCGTAGTGGATATGCAGATCGCCGATCAGGAAAAGGTGATCTTTTCCGAAAGACATTTGATCGCATGGAAAAGCTGCAAAGCACTGGAAATCGACCGCTTTTATGTGACCGGAGAACGCCGTTTCGGCTTCGTCCAGCAGCTTCCTGCGCCGGTGACTCTTACTGTGTATCAGGACGGGAAAGTGCTTGCAGAAGTGAAAAATGCTCCCCCTGCCGATATGCTGGATATCCCGCACGCCCGGAACGGCAAAATCACCGTGAGCGCAGTTTCGCAGCAAAACGGTTCATTCGCCCGGAGAGTGCTGATCGTCAACAGTGACGGTATTTCCGCACCGCCGCTGCCGCCGGGAAATATCTCCCTCAACGGCAAAATGATCCGCAAAGGCGGCAAGGCGGTATTTTTCATCGGCACGACCGGTTCGACCAGTTGGCATCTGCTGAATAAAAATACCTTTTCCCTGGATCTGGGGACGGTCGGTATCGTGCCGGGAGGATTGCCGCTGCGGCAGCTGCCGGTACACCGTCTGATCCGCAATCCGAGTGTCGGTTATCTCTGGAAAAATGACTGGCAGCAGCAACTGCACCGGACAGTCACCCGCAGTGAACCTGACCGGCTGCACCGCATCTGTTACGAAGTGCAGATGGATACATTTGTGGACCGCAACGGCAAAACCGTCCGACTGGATACGGCAGATTTCGTCAGCATGGTCTACCGCACGGTCAAGGAGAAATATCCCGACCGCTTCTTTACCCAGCAGTGCGACCGTATTGAAGATATCCACCGGTTCGCCGATCACTGCGACGTGCTGGAAGCCGCCTCATGGCACTCATCTTACGCTGAACATCTGATGCCTTATCTGCAGAGAGATATGGCTTATGTGCGCAAAATTGCCAAAAATAAACCGGTGATCTTCTGGCTGGGGATTTCGGTACCGCATGCTGAATCGCGTTGTGCCGGAGAGATCCGTGCCGGGGTCTATTCGGCAGTTTTCAATGATATGGCAGGAGTGATATTCCACCTCGCCCACGGCGGTATTCCGGCGGGAAAAAAGCGGTTATGGTCACTGATTTCGGGGATCAACCGGGAAATTTCCCAATGGTATTTCACCTATGCCGACGGCGAAAAACTTACCGGTTTCATCCAATACTCCTCCCCGCAGCTGCTGGTCAAAGCGTGGAAATATCAGGACAGAATATTTGTCGGTGCGGTCAATACTTCTGCAACCGGGTGCAACTTTGAGATCCGGCACCGGCAGGGCAGGATTTCCGGAATGATCGACGGTTACGATGCGGTGATTTGGCAAATAGTGCCGGATTTGTCAGGTAATGTGGTGGCAAAACCGCTGTTCTGATGTTATATTATGGTGGAAAACACATGACAGCATAATAGAAAGAGTTGACAATGGGGCTGATATTGAGTATAGAAAGCAGCTGTGACGAAACAGCTGCGGCAATAGTTGATTCCGGTTCGCAGGTTTTAGCCAGCGTGGTGGCATCCCAGATCGCCAAACATGCCGTTCACGGCGGAGTGGTGCCGGAACTTGCCGCCCGGGAACACCTTAAAGCGGTGATCCCGGTCACTGAAAGCGCCCTGTCCGCCGCCAATGTCACATTGCAGGATATCAGTGCTGTGGCAGTGACCCGGGGGCCGGGGTTGATCCCCGCTTTGCTGGTCGGTATGAATTTTGCCAAAGGTATCGCCCAGGCGAACCATCTGCCGCTGATCGGCGTGAACCATTTCCTCGCGCACATCTACGGAGCATTTCTGGACGGCGGTTTGGAAGTTCTTCAGCAGAAAGAGAGTTATCCGATGCTGGCACTGGTGGTTTCCGGAGGGCACACCTCTTTGCTGCTGATCCGGGAAGACGGTTCCGCCGAACAGCTCGGATGCACGATCGACGATGCCGCCGGAGAAGCTCTGGATAAGGGGGCCAAACTGTTGGGATTGGGGTATCCCGGCGGACCGATCATGCAGAAAACCGCTGAAAACGGCGATCCGCTGCGGTTCGACTTCCCCCGGCCGCTTACCGGAGGAGCCGGCAGGGCACTTGCTCCGGAAAATCTCTATAACTTCAGTTTCAGCGGGATCAAAACCGCACTGCTCTACCATGTCCGCAAAGCCGAAGAGAGCAACAGCATCAATGAACAGTGGCTTCATGATACTGCCGCCAGTTTCCAAATGGCTGTGGTTGATGTGCTGGTGAGAAAAACTTTGACCGTTCTGAAACATCATCCGGTCAAAACTGTCGTCGTCGCAGGTGGGGTGGCGTGCAATGCCGAATTGCGCCGGATGATGGCGGAGAAACTTCCGAAAAATGTGAGTTTGCGCATCGCACCGCCCAAATACTGTACTGATAATGCGGCAATGGTGGGAGGAATCGCGTGGCACGCCTTCCGGAAAAAAGAGTTTTCTCCGCTGAATATCGATGCTTTTGCACGGCTGCCGCAGATCGTCAAGGTTCCTTTTATCGATTGATTTAAGTTCAGGTACGCATCAGACACGATCATGCCGCCGTATTGCGGATGGTCTCCCGGCAAATTTGCGGCATTATCCCGCACCGCGCCGCCGCCGGTACAATTGCATCACAACAAGACAATATGTAAGGAGTAAAAATGAAAAACAAAGTTAAAGAGTTGGTGTGCAAGGCGATCGATCAGGCTTCCAGCCATTTGATTGCCATCGGCAAAGATATCTGGAACCATCCGGAACCCGGCTATGAAGAGTTCCGCACTGCCAAAATCGTGGCAGAAGAATTCAACAAACTTGGCTTGCCCTGCCGCACCGGTTTGGCACGCACCGGCGTCAGAGCCGATCTGCAAACCGCCAAAGATGGTCCGGTAATCGCCATTTTAGGCGAAATGGATGCACTGGTCATGCCGGAAAACCCCAATGCCGATCCTGTCACCTGCGCCGCCCATGCCTGCGGTCACAATATGCAGGTCACCGGTCTGCTCGGTGCCGCCATCGGTTTGAGTTCCGTCCCGGAAGTCCGCAAAGAACTTGCCGGTAAAATCGCCTTTATCGCCTGCCCCGCCGAAGAGTGCCGCATCGTCCGTCATGAAGGAATAAAATACCTCGGCGGCAAAGCCGAATTGATCCGTCAGGGGGTATTTGACGATATCCAAATGGCGTTTATGACCCACGCCAATGCCAACTACGGAGCAGCCGAATGCAGCAACGGATTCGTTATGAAAAAAGTGGTGTTCCACGGTAAAGCCGGACACTGCGGCAGACCGTGGGACGGCTGCAACGCACTTTCGGCTGCCCGGCTGGCTCTCTCGGCGGTGGATATGCAGCGCGATCTCGGTCAGGATCAGGATTGTGTACGGATCCACGGGATCATCACCAACGGCGGATCGGTGGTCAATATCGTTCCCGAAGTGGTCGAATTGGAGTATCAGCTGCGGGCGATGTCCACCACTGCGATCCGTTCGACTTCGGAAATGTTCGACCGCTGTATGCGCGGAGCCGCCACGGCATTCGGCTTGAGCGTGGATATTACCACTTACCCCGGATATATGCCGCTTTACAATGAGCCTGAACTGATCAGGATCCACCGGGAAAATCTCAAGCTGCAGCATCCGGAAGCGGATTTCATCAACTTCGGCAAACGTCCTTCATCCACTGATATGGGCGATGTCAGCCAGATCATGCCGGCGATCCATCCTTACGGCGGTCAGTGGGTGGGGATCGGCCACCAGAGTGCGTTTCACTGGACCGATGAGGTGGAATCGTTTGTCAATCCCGCCAAAATCATGGCGATGAATGCCATTGATCTGCTCTGGGGCGATGCGGCAGCGGCAAAGGATATCGCGGCGATCAAGCCGAAAATGACCAAAGCAGAGTATCTGGCATTTCTGGATTCATTTATTACCGAAGAACACTTCGGAGCATATTAACAGGCAATAATATTTTGTTAAATATACCAATAAAAGCTATTTATGAATAAGCTGAAAAATATCGTGATCCTCGGAGCGGGAGCCGTTGGAGTTCTGCCCGCTGAAAAATTGCTGCATACCGCCGGCATTTCGCTGGTATGCGCCGCTGATACCAGCCGGGTGGCACGATACCGCCGCGACGGAATATTTTTCAATGGCGAAAAATTGCCGCTGACCTTCGCAACTCCGGATGAACTTGCCAAACTGCCGCCGGCGGATCTGATCATCGCTGCCACTAAAACACCTTCTCTTGCTGAAGCATTGGAAAACGTCGTTACGGCAACCGCCGAAAATACCATTTTTCTGCCGCTGCTCAACGGGATCACCGCCCATGAAGTCATTTCAGCAAAATTTCCGGATAATACCGTACTGCGCGGCTATTTCCTCGGTCACGCCAGTGTCCGGCAGTACAACCGGATCTGTCACGACGGCGTGGGAACTTTTTACTGCGGCGGGAATGCTTCTGCCATCGGGGCAGTCAAAGAACTTTTCACTGCCGCCGGGATCAATATGGATGTGCCGCAGGATATGGATTCTGCCATCTGGAAAAAATTTGTCCTGAATGTCGGCATCAATCAGACCCAGGCATATTTCATGGCGGATTACGGCATGGTGCAGAACTCCCCCGAAATGCTCGAATTCTGCCGCCAGCTGATGAATGAAGCTCTGATGGTCGCTGAAAAAGAACAGATTTCCGGCACGGAAACTATGATCGATGATGCCATGCAGGTGATCATGTGTATGCCCGGCAATGTGAAAACTTCCATGCTCCAGGATCTTATCGCCCGCCGCCCGTCAGAATTGGACGCATTCGCCGGAACTATCTGCCGCAAAGCAGCAAAGTACGGCATAAATGTGCCGTACAACCGCAAAGTTCTGGAAAAATTGTCATCTTCTGATTTGCTGTGATCCATCCGCCAGTCTGCTTGCATGCATTCCCTTTGCAGGGGGGCGCTCACGCCGTCTTTGCATGCATTCCCGGCTTTGCAGGGGGGCGCTCACGCCGCCCCCCCTGCACCCCCTCTGGCGCCCGCCAAGG
>SUWL01000021.1 GCA_015061495.1 Lentisphaerota bacterium | reverse complement strand
AAATCATGTTCAAACCCCCCAAAGAAGCCATGCAGTTCCTTGATGGTCTCAAACCCTATCTCAAAAGCCGTATCATCGGTCAGGATCATGTCATTGACGCTATTTCTGAAAAACTCCGGTATTGGTTTATGGGAATCAGCAATCCCAGCCGTCCCACGGTGTTTTTCTTTCTCGGACCGACCGGGACAGGCAAAACAGAAGTCATCCGTGAGGTGATCCACTATCTTTACGGAACGGAAGAAGAAAAACTGCTCCGTCTGGATATGTCTGAATTTGGGGAAACTGCCGGAAGTGATGTCGGAAGAAAACTCATCGGCAGTTCCGAAAAAGATCCCGGCAGACTTTATGATTTTCTGGAAAACAACACCGAAGGAGCCATCCTTTATGATGAATTTGAAAAGGCTCATAAAGATACGGCAAAGTATATGCTTCAGCAAATTGACGCCGGACGCATTACCCTTTGGAACAATAAAACCTATGATATTTCCAGATTTCTGCTGTTCTACACCTCCAATGTCGGAGCAGAGATTTTTCAGGGAAATAACCATCTTTCCATGGCACGCAAATGCGAAGCCGCCTGCCAGCGGCTGGTGATGATGTTCAACTCTCCGGAATTTGTTGCCAGGTTTGGTAAATTCAACTACGGAATTTTTGCGTTCAACAGTTTGAAACCGGAGCATCTCCGCCTTATTACCCGCAAGTTTATGAATGATAAGCTGGAATATTTCCGAACCATACAGGAACAAGCCAAAGAAAAGGGAGGTTTCTTTCTCCCCAGCAATATGAATGTTCTCGGATATTCACCGGAAGCTGTGGACTTTGCTTTGCTGCAAACCAACACTACAAAAAACGGAGCCCGTGAAATCCGTGATATTGTAGAGCGGATGTTGAACCGTGCATACGACATAGCAATCACCAAAGATCCGACAGAGCAAGGAATGACCGGTTATCTGGATGTCGGAGAAATCGTCGTCAACGACAATGAATTACAAAAAGCCGTAATTCTCAAGCCGGACATCCCCAAGGGATGTATTTCAGTTTAATTATATCTTTCAGAGGATGATATGAAAAAACTCATAAAATGCCCGGTAAGAACTGTTACGGTACGGTTAATTGGACGGTTACTGCTGCCTTTGGCAGAATCCGGTACAATATCTGTACCGGAAATGAATGAAGTCATGAGCAATTTGCGGCACCTTGCCCAAAAAGGCGAAATGCTGCCGGATGTTGTCCCAAAGTTAATAGATCAAAAAGAAGCCGCTGAGATGCTCGGTGTCAGCTTTGCTCATTTCAGAAATTTGGAACGGGATGGCGTATTCCCGTTTAAGAGACGTAAAGTCGGCACAGCTGTACGGTATTATAACATTGATGTTTATAAATACATTTTAACTCTGCCGGAAGACGAACAAAATAAGTCTCAACTTCCGACAGAGAATAATTCAAGTTGATTATTCTGACAATATTTCTTTCAACCGATTCCAGTTTTCAGGAGTCGGTTTTTCTTTATCAAGGAACTCTATAGCGGCAGCGATCCGTTCATTATCAGTTTTCTCCACGCCGGAAAAACTGATTGCCCGAATTGCCTGCTCCTGTGCTGCATCTCCGACATGGGTATAATATTTGTCGGCGATGTCGCTATCTGTTCCCAGAATAGAAAGTAACACCGCTTTAGGTACGCCTGCCTCGGCACAAAAACTGGCAAAACTGTGCCGCAATGAGTGAAAACCGTATTGTGTCATTTTCTTTTTTCGTCCGGGGACAGAAACTGATGGTTCCAAGCCGATCCAACGGATCACCCGCAAAACATCAATATTGACAAGGTTATTGCCTACATTTTTACCTGCTTCGTTAAGTTTGTTGTAACGTGCGGCAGATTTCGGACAGACATACTGATTGATTTGCCATGTTTTTGCAGTTTCAAGAGCTTCATACAACTCCGGGGAAATCGGAATTGAAACTTCCTTGCCGGTTTTGAACTGTTTGACATAAATGCGGCGACGTTCCATATCAATATTCTGCCACTGCATCAATACGCAATCTTTCAGCCTTTGACCGGTGAACATACCGATATGGTAAACGATCCGTATTTCTTCCTTATTCATAAGTTTGCGTGCCGGATTTTTTAATTCAGCCAAAATCTGCAACTCTTCCTGACGGGAAAAAGCCTGACGGCGAATGACGTAATCCTGTTCTTCCCGGGCATTGCGTAACAGATGTTTACTTTTAAATGGATTCCCGTGGGGATAATACTCTTTCAAGACATCAAATATTTTACGCAGCCGCTTAATTTTCCGGTTATGCGTATCAACAGCAAGAGCTTTTGTTTTCATCCATGACGCAAAACTCTCAACTGTATTGGGATCAACCTCATGGATACTGACGATTCCACAAGGCAAGGTCGATATGAAAGATAAAAACTCTTCAAATGTTGTCTTATATGCAAGTTGTTCACTGACAGTGTGGGGCACAGCTCTATCCGGATGAGTTGAGTAAATATGCCATGCTTCATCCAATGGCAGTTTTCTTTCAATTTTTTCCAGCCCTTTTGCCTGTTTGACATGAGCGGCAACCATATCAATACTTTGGGCTTTGGTCACCGGGATCAAATCTTTTGCCTGCCTGATGGCATCTTCCTTGTTCGGGGTGTGCAGAGGAATTTCTTTCCGTATACCATTGAGTTGATAACGGAAATAGTATGTCCCACCGGGTGTTTTTTGTCTTACTGATCCGAATTCAAGTTTCACTGATTCAACCTTGTTTTTTGCTTTTGCCATACGAATACCTAAAATAACAGGTTATGGCTGATTATAGCACAACAATGGGCATTTTGCAACCCCAAGTGGGGAAAAGTGGGGACATTTTGTTGAAATTTGAGCGTAAAAATGGCGGAGAGGGCGGGATTCGAACCCGCGGTAAGGTTTCCCCTACGACAGTTTAGCAAACTGTTGCTTTCGGCCACTCAGCCACCTCTCCGCTTTGGAGTGATTTTATAGTCCGCACCACCCCGGACTGCGTATATATTATCGTGACTTACTTCGCACGGCGGATGCCGAGTTCGTCAGTCAGCGAGATGTATCTGGCGCGGTTTTCACGGGCCAGATAGCTCAAAAGTTTTTTCCGCAGCGCAACCATCGCCAGCAGACCGCGACGGGTGCTGTGGTCTTTTTTGTTGGCGCGCAGGTGTTCGGTCAACGCAGAAATACGATGGCTCAACAGAGCGATCTGCACTTCCGGGGATCCGGTATCACCCTCTTTGCGGGCATATTTTTTGATGATTTCCTGTTTAACAGCCTTGTCCATTTTCCAGTTCTCCTTAAAATTTTTGATTTCGCATCCGCAAGCGGCAATGCCGGACTGCAGCAATCGCACTGATCGGAGCGTTGACATATAATATAACCCGTTAAAAGAAAAATGCAAGCGTTATATCGGTTTTTTTTGCATTAATCCCGCAATTTTTTCAGTAATGGATGCGGCATCCAGTCCGGCAGCTGCTTTCAACTTGCCGATTTCACCGTGGGAAATCACCTTTTCCGCGCTCCAGGCAAAACTGTAGATCCCGGCGTGCGGCACCGCCGAAAATATTTCCGACAGTGCAGAATAAATCCCGCCTGTCTCACAGTGGTCCTCGATCACAAACTGTTGGCTGTCTGCAAATTTCAACGCCGTCTCACGATCAAAAGGCTTCAGAAAACGCGCATCTGCCACGGTGCAGCAGCAACCGTATTTTTCCAGATTTCCGGCAACTTCAAGTGCCGTTGCCACCTCTTTGCCGCTTGCCCACAATACCGGTTCTCCGGATTTGCCGCTTTTGCGGATCACCGCTTTGCCGTATTCAAACGGGACCAATCCGGGAATGGCTGCCCCGCCGCCTTTCGGGTAACGCAGCACCACCGGCAAGCGGGATTTTACGGCAAATTCCAACGCTTCAGCCATTTCACATTCAGCGGCAAGGTTGATCACCGTCAGATTGGGGATCGCCCGCAGAAATGCACAGTTATATATGCCGTGATGGGTCGGTCCGTCCGCCACGACTCCCGCCCGGTCGACCGCTATGACCACCGGCACTTTTGCCAGCGCGATATCGTGGTAAACCGCATCCAGCGCCCGCTGCAGAAATGTGTCGTAAAAGGCGCATACCGGGTGTTTGCCCGCCGCCGCCAAACCGGCGGCAAAGGTCAGCGCATGTTCTTCGGCAATGCCGACATCAAAACAGCGGTCGGGAAATTTTTCCGCAAACTTCCGCAAACCGGTGCCTTCCAGCATCGCCGGACAGACTGCCTGTAATTCCGGGTCTTTTTCCGCAAGGTCCACCATCGCAGCGGCGAACGCTTCCGAAAATCCGCCGTTATTCACCGCCATTTCACCCGTGTCCGGATCACACCCGGAAATCCCGTGATATTTCGTTGGATCAGCCTGCGCAAATTCACATCCGTACCCCTTTTGCGTTATCACATGCAGCAGTACCGGGTCATCTATTTTGCGCAATCTTTCCAATGTCGGGATCAATTGCTGCAGATCATTGCCGTCAACCGCTCCGAAATAGCGCAGCCCAAGCGTTTCAAAAAGCAGTGCCGGCGGCAGAAACATACTTTTGCCGGCTTCATTGAGCCGCGCGACAAAGTTTTTCAACTTCGGCAGCGGCGAAAGCATTTTGATCACTCTGCTGCGGAATTTGTTGTACGATTTTGCCGCCATGACCCGGTTCAACGCTTTGGAAAGCGCCCCGACATTGCCGGATATCGACATCCGGTTGTCATTCAATATCACGATCAAACGCTTGCTCCCTTTGAGTGTCGCCGCATGATTCAACGCCTCAAGCGTTACTCCGCAGCCCATTGAGCCGTCTCCGATCACGGCGATCACCTTTTCCGGAGCATCCGGATCTGCCGCACAATGCCCCAGCGCCGCCGACAATGCCGTACCGGCATGACCGGATACCGCCGGATCAAATCCCGATTCCAGCGGCGTGGTGAAACCGCTGATGCCATCGTAACGGCGCAGTTTTTTGAATCCTTCTTCCCTGCCGGTCAACAACTTGTGGGCATACGCCTGGTGTCCGACATCAAAAAATATCTTCTCCGCAGGCGTGTCAAAAACCCGGTGCAGTGCCATGATCAATTCCACACAGCCGCAACTCGATGCCAGATGACCGCCGTTGCGGCTGACAGAATCAATGATCGTACTGCGCAGTTCTTCCGCCATTCCGGGAAGTTCTGCCAAAGGCAGACGGCGCAGTTTGTCAAGCATTTTTGCCGTCATTCTGGCTATTCAATCCGCCGAATCTGCGCTCTCTGCCGGAAAACGATTCCACCGCATCGCGCAATTCCTGCTCTCCGAAATCCGGCCAGTAGGTCGGGGTCACATACAATTCACTGTACGATATCTGCCACAAAAGGAAGTTGCTCACCCGCAAATTACCTCCGGTACGGATCAGCAGATCCGGATCCGGCATGTCCGGCAGATACAGATAATTGCGGAACTCCTCTTCCGTGACCGGTTCTCTGCTCTTGCGCTCCTGCAAAATCTTGTTGACCGCATCGACGATTTCCGCCCTGCCGCCGTAACTCAAGGCTATGTTGATCGTGAATTTGTCATTGTTTTTCGTCATGTCGATTGCTTTGAGCAGCGCCATCCGGGATGCCAACGGCAGATCCGAGGTCCTGCCGATCGTCCGCAAACGGACTCCGTTTTTCATCATCGCCGGCAATTCGGAAACCGCAAAATCTTTCAGAATCGTCATCAATGCCGTAACTTCACTTGCAGGACGCTTCCAATTCTCCGTGCTGAATGCATACAACGTCAGGGATTCGATCCCCATCGCCGCCGCCGCATCCACAACTTTGCCAATATTTTTCGCACCGGCAAGATGCCCTTCACTGCGGCTCAAACCGCGTTCCGTCGCCCATCTGCCGTTGCCATCCATGATTATCGCTATATGTTTGATCATTTTTTCACCTTCCTGTTAAAACATATTATCGTAACATGACCATAACATATCATTTGTTTGCCATTTTGTCAATTTTATCCGGGAAAATCATGGAAAAGATTTGAAATTTTATTTTTTGATGCTATATTAGGTAATATCATCTTGACAGGTGCGAGTGTAGCTCAGTTGGTAGAGCATCACGTTGCCAACGTGATTGTCGCCGGTTCGACTCCGGTCACTCGCTCCATTTTTTTTTGCCGTTTTTCAAGAATCGTGAGAAATCCCTGCAAAAAGCAAGCACCCGCTTGGAAAACAAGTTTTCCCGCTGTTGCTTTTTCTTTTTGCTTGATCATTTTTGCGTTTGCAAAAATGGGATTACTCACTTATTTGGCGGTTGCCTTCACTTTCGTTCCGGCTCTTCGTCGCTGCGCTCCTTGTCGACTCCGGTCACTCGCTCCATTTTTTTTTGCCGTTTTTCAAGGATCGTGAGTAATCCCCGCAAAAAGCAAGCACCCGCTTGGAAAACAAGTTTTCCCGCTGTTGCTTTTTCTTTTTGCCTTGCTCATTTTTGCGTTTGCAAAAATGGGATTACTCACTTATTTGGCGGTTGCCTTCACTTTCGTTCAGGCTCTTCGTCGCTGCGCTCCTTGTCGACTCCGGTCACTCGCTCCATTTTTTTTGCCGTTTTTCAAGAATAGTGAGAAATCCCTGCAAAAAGCAAGCACCTGCTTGGAAAACAAGTTTTCCCGCTGTTGCTTTTTCTTTTTGCCTTGCTCATTTTTGCGTTTGCAAAAATGGGATTACTCACTTATTTGGCGGTTGCCTTCACTTTCGTTCAGGCTCTTCGTCGCTGCGCTCCTTGTCGACTCCGGTCACTCGCTCCATTTTTTTTGCCGTTTTTCAAGAATAGTGAGAAATCCCTGCAAAAAGCAAGCACCCGCTTGGAAAACAAGTTTTCCCGCCGTTGCTTTTTCTTTTTTTGCCTTGCTCATTTTTGCGTCTGCAAAAATGGGATTACTCACTTATTTGGTCTCTTCGACGGTTTGTGACAGGGGCATAATGATTTTCGTCTGCTCCGTCCGCATACCACAGACCAGTGTTTGCTGCAAAAACATCCGCTTGTCTTTATTATTCCAGGCAAGCGTTTTGGTACGGATGTGTGCGGATAATTACGGAGAAAACGGCAGCGTGGAATCGCATTTGATCACGCAAATGGGGGGGAACTCCCAAGCATTATAAAATGCGAGGGAGGGGGCAACTGTTTTTCGTAACCAGTATCGGAGGTACGGGGGCAAAGCCCCAGTTAAGGGCGGCTGTTCGCTTTTCTTGTCTTACTTCTTTTCCCGTGAAAAGAAATTATCGCTTTTCTTTGCCTACTTTCTTTTCTGGAAAAGCAAGCCGGGAATCTCGCTTTTCTTGTCTTACTTCTTTTTCCGTGAAAAGTAATTATCGCTTTTCTTTGCCTACTTTCTTTTCTGGAAAAGAAAGCCGGGGATCTCGCTTTTCTTGTCTTACTTCTTTTCCCGTGAAAAGAAATTATCGCTTTTCTTTGCCAACTTTCTTTTCTGAAAAAGCAAGCCGGGGATCTCGCTTTTCTTGTCTTACTTCTTTTCCCATGAAAAGAAATTATCGCTTTTCTTTGCCTACTTTCTTTTCTGGAAAAGAAAGCCGGGGATCTCGCTTTTCCTGTCTTACTTCTTTTCCCGTGAAAAGAAATTATCGCTTTTCTTTGCCTACTTTCTTTTCTGGAAAAGAAAGTAGGGGATCTCGCTTTTCTTGTCTTACTTCTTTTCCCGTGAAAAGAAGTAAGAAATGTCGGAGCCCATTTGCCAGGAGGAACGGGCGGAAAGGGAGATTATGCCGGCCTGGATGCCATCGGGGGCAGCGGTACGTTTGAATTGCTGGGAAAAGAAGCGTTTGAAAAAAAGTTCCCGGACACGCTCAAGCTCTTCGGATGGGTATTTCCCGGAGAAGGCATTTTGAGCAAGGGCGAATAATTTTTCGGGCTTGGAGATACCCTGCATAAAGTTAAACAGGTAGAAATCGTGGATTTCGTATGCGCCGAGGATATTCTCGGTTTTCTGGGTAATTTCACCGTTTTCGTCCAGCGGGAGCAATTCGGGGCTGACGGGGGTATTGATCACATCCATCAGGATCTCCCTGGTATTGGGGATGACTTCAGCGGCGTAGTGCAGCATGGCGGCGATATTGCTTTTGGGGATGGATGAATTTACGGAATACATTGCCATCTGGTCGCCGTTGAATGTTGACCATCCGAGGGCGATTTCGGACAAGTCGCCGGTACCGATAACGATCCCGTTGCAGCTGTTGGCGATATCCATCAGGATCTGGGTGCGTTCCCGTGCCTGTGAATTCTCATAAACGCTGTTGGTGATATTCGGATCGTGTCCGATATCGCGGAAGTGCATGGAACACGCTTCGGCGATGGGAATTTCGCGGATTTCAGCGCCGATGACTTCGGCGAGTCTGGTGGCGTTATTTCTGGTTCTGCCGGTGGTGCCGAATCCCGGCATGGTCACGGCGATGATGGTATCAGGCGGAAGGTTATTTTCCCTGCAGACCATCGCCAGCACGATAAGTGCGAGAGTGGAATCGAGTCCTCCGGAGATACCGAGTACCATTTTTTGAGCGAAACAGCGTTTGAATCGTTGTGCCAATCCGATACTTTGGAGGGCGAATGTTTCGCGGCAGAAGTTATCCAATTCCTGCGGATCATCGGGCAGAAAAGGGTGCGCCGGGTTATGGAGGAAGCGGAAATCCGGAGCATCCGGAACCGTTGAAACCGGGATGTTTTCTGCTTGAGCAAATGGGGTTTTCATCTGGGCTGCGGTAATAACTTCGCGGTCGATATCGGCGCAGATATTGGCACTGTGCATTGCCGGAGACGGGCGTGAAGCGAGCAATTTTCCCCGGTTGCAGATGATCAGCGAACCACCGTACATATGATCGGTAGTTGATTCACCGCATCCGGCAAATGCAGCAGCGACGGCACCGGAAATCTGCATACTTGCGGCGAGGCAGCGCGTTTCCCGCTGCCGGAAAGAACCGGGAACTTCTTTATCTGCACCGAGGATCAGCAGTAAATGCGCCTGGGGAAAAACCGGGATATCGCCGTCAAAATTGATTGCAAAACGCAAACCGCCATCAAAAACGGTCCCGGCAGGGTGGAAATTTTCCCCTTGCGGAACAACTCCGGAAAAGCCCGGGATATCCGGATTACTTCGGACGATATAAGCGATGATTTTGCCGTTTTGGGCGATGGCGGCACATTCCAGCACCTTGCCGCCGACAAGTTTCGGCATGCCGAAAACCGCCGGGACACTTCCGGTGGCGGCGGCGAAAGATCCGGCGGCAGATTCAGCGGCATTGAGCAAACCCGGCAGGAAAAACAGCGAACCGCAGCTTTTGCCGGTGATTGCCATAGCCGGGAAAAGCACCAGCGAAGCTCCGTTATTTACTGCGTTGCGGTATTCCCCGCTTAAAACATCGGCATTGAACCTGGTATCGGCAGTGCGTAAATCCGGCGAAATTGCCGCGATCCGGCTGATATCAAACATGTTTTTACCTCGCAAAATGGATTTTTACATCGGAATGTTGTTCCTTGATCCGGTTGGCAGCACTTTCACCGCCGATGGCACATGAAGTGGAAAAAACATCGGCATCCATGGCTGTCGGAGCGACGGCAGTAACGGCGGTGACTGCCGCGGGTGATCCGGTGATCGGCGAGAGCAGATGTCCGTATTTTTTTCCGTCAAAAATCACGAACCGTTCATAATTTCCGGAAGTGGCAACTGCCATTCCGGGAGCAATTTTCAGCATATCCGGCAAAATGGAATTGCGCCGTTTGGGATCACGCATTGCCACGTGGTAGAACTTTTTTCCCGGCGGCGGTTCCGGCAGCATACGCAGATTACCGCCGATATCGATCACTCCGGCGCGGATATTGGCGGCGGCGAGAGCTTCCGCGGCGCGGTCCGCGGCGTAACCTTTGCCGATGCCGCCCATATCCAGAGCCATACCGGGGACGGTAAAGAGGATGGTACGTGCTTTTTCGTCAAATTCGAGTTTGTCGAATCCGACAGATTTCATCACATTGGCGATCTCTTCATCCGAAGGGATCGTGTTGCGTTTCCGGTAAAACCCCCAGAGATCCATCAGGGGTTTTACGGTGATGTCAAAATTGCCGCTGCTCTCTTCGTAGGCTTTTTTTGCCCGCATAAGCAAAGTCCACATCTCTTTGGAACAGGCAAACGGGGCGCTTGCCGCCATGGCGTTGAGCCGGGACAACTCACTTTTGGCATCGTAAAGCGAACACAGAGCGGTGACATTTTCAAACTCCCGCTGGCACAATTCACAAGCGGTGATCAAGTCATTTTCCGAAGAGTATACAGTAACTTTAGCCAGCGTCCCCATGGTCTGGAATTCAGCCGAAAGGGGGGACGGTTCTTTACCCAGCAGATATTTGCCGGTGATAAAGAGCAGCAGGATGACCAGAAATGCCACCGCAGTAAATACGGCAGCACTCCGGCGGTGCTTCTCGCGTTGAGTTCTGTTACGCTCTTCTGACATTGACTTTTACTTCAATACCGTTGATATCCAGCACTTCGTCACCGTCGCCGGGGGCGAACTGCTCTGCCAGCACTTCACCGGCGATATATTCGCTGTAAGCGGCGAACATGGCGGCGGTTTTTTCATCGGCGCAGTAGGAGACCACGATGCGGTCGGTAACTTCAAAACCGCTTTCTTTACGCAGATTCTGCAGTTTGCTGACCAGCTCGCGCGCCATACCTTCGGCTTCCAATTCCGGGGTGAGGGTGGTTTCCAGTGCGATGGTGACGCCGTTTTCACTGGCAGCGACCAGACCGGGGCGCTCTTCGCGTTTGATGATCAAATCATCCGCAGTAATGGCGGCACTTGAACCGTCGGAAAGGGTGATTTCCAGCGGATTGCCGCCGAGGATGGCAGAAATTTCGGCGGCGTTGAGTTGCGCGATCTTGGCGGCGGCAGCTTTCATTTCTTTGCCCAACCGTGCGCCGAGAGCTTTGAAATTCGCCTTGCATGAACGTTTGACCAGCTGTTCCTCGTCATCGCAGAAATCGACATTTTTGACGTTGAGTTCTTCGGCGACGATTTTGGCGGTACCGGCAAGCATCTCTCTTTCTTCGGCGCTGCCCAGAGCGAGGATCGCCCGGGCGAGCGGCTGGCGGACTTTGAGGTTGTTGGCGGTACGCAGGAAGCGGCCCTGCGAAACGGCAAGCATGGTCAGTGCCATCTGTTTTTCCAGATATTCGTCGCGGCAGTCGTCCGGTTCGGGATAGTCGCAGAGGTGGACGGAATCCGGCATGCCTTCGGTTTTGATCGCCTGATAGATCGCTTCAGTGGTAAAGGGAATAAAGGGTGCGGCGGTCTTGGCGAAAGTCAGCAGTACGTAGTGCAAAGTCTGATACGCCTGCTGTTTGTCGGTGTCGGAATCGCTTTTCCAGAAACGGCGGCGGCTGCGGCGGATGTACCAGTTGGTCAGGTCATCGATGAATTTTGAGAAGCGCGTGGCGGCTTTCTGGAGGTTGTAGTTGTCCATTTCCATGCGGATCTCCTCAACCATCTGGGAAGCGGAGCTCAAGATCCAGCGGTCGAGGACATTAGCCGGAGCGGCGGGCGGTTTGACTTCGCCTTTGCCCGGATCGTAATTATCGACGTTGGCGTAGGTGGTGAAAAATGAGAGTGCGTTCCACATGGGGATCATCACGCCGCGGAGGATCTCTTTGACGCCGGGTTCGGAGAATTTGAGATCTTCGGCGCGGACGACCTGGCTGCCGAGCATGAACAGCCGCAGAGCATCGGCACCGCAGCGGTCGATAACGTCATTGGGATCGGGGTAGTTCTTTTTGCGTTTGGACATTTTCTGCCCGTCTTCGGCGAGGATCAGACCGTTGACCACGACGTTGCGGTAAGGTGACTTGTCGAAAAGGCAGACGCCGAGTACCATCAGCGTGTAGAACCAGCCGCGGGTCTGATCGAGACCTTCAGCGATGAAGTCCGCGGGGAAGTTTTTCTCAAAACGTTCTTTATTCTCAAACGGATAATGCACCTGGGCGTAGGGCATGGCACCGGATTCAAACCAGCAGTCCAGCACTTCGGGGGTGCGGTGGTAAGTTTTGCCGTCTTTGCGGATAACGATCCTGTCGATGAAGTGTTTGTGAAGATCGGTAACTTTTTCACCGGAAAGTCCCTCAAGTTCCGCCACGCTGCCGACGCAGATGCGGTCTTCGGGGTCTTCGTCATTGATCCAGACGGGAATACAGGATCCCCAGAAGCGGTTGCGGCTGATATTCCAGTCGCGGGCATTGAGCAGCCAGTTGGTGAAGCGTTTGCCGCCGACATAATCGGGCTGCCATCTGACCGGTCCGTTGGCAGCGGCGAGGCGTTGATGGAGATCCTCGACTTTGACATACCATGCTTCAATGGCGCGGTAGATCAGCGGGGTATCGGTACGGTCGCAGAATGGATAGCTGTGAGTGATGGTAGCCTGATGGACGAGTTTACCCTCTTCTTTGAGCCGGCGGATGATATCTTTATCGCAATCTTTGCAGAATCTGCCGGCGTATTCGGGCAGTTTGTCGGTGAAGTTGCAGTAAGCATCCAGCGGATCGGCGATCAATTCGATGCCCGCTTCCCGGCAGACCCGGAAGTCATCTTCGCCGTATGCCGGAGCGATATGCACCAGACCGACACCGTCATCGATCGAAACGTAGTTGTCGTTGAGCACCCGGAACGCCCCCTCTTTGGCGTATTCTGCGAAGTAGGGGAAAAGCGGTTCGTAAGTCCAGTTTTTGAGGGTATCTCCCTTGAATTCAGCAACGATCTCGAAATCTTCTTCCTTGCGGAAAAGGGTGGAAATGCGCGCTTTTGCCATGACATAACAGGCTTTTTCCGGATCGGTGAGATCGCGCACCACACAGTAGTCCACATCGGCACCGGCGCAGATGGCGAGGTTTTCCGGCAAAGTCCACGGGGTGGTCGTCCAGACGAGCAGATAGGTGGTTCCCCATGCGGTATCGGCGCCGGAAGTGACTTTGGCGCGGACGGTGATGGCGGGATCCTGCACGTTTTTGTAGTTGCTGCCGGCTTCAAAGTTGGACAGCGGGGTGGAGAGTTTCCATGAATAAGGCATGATCCGGTAGGATTTGTAGACCCGTCCCTGTTCCCAGAGCTGTTTGAAAATCCACCAGATGGTTTCCATGAATTGCGGATTCATGGTTTTGTAATCGTTGTCAAAATCGACCCAGCGGCCCATGCGGGTGACGGTTCTGCGCCAGTCATCGACGTAACGCAGCACCATGGAGCGGCACTGTTCGTTGAATTTATCCACGCCGAAGTCGCGGATCTCATAAGCGCCGTTGATTTTCAGAGCGTCCTGGGCGAGAGCTTCGATCGGCAGGCCGTGGGTGTCCCATCCGAAGCGGCGCTCGACATATTTGCCGCGCATGGTCTGATAGCGGGGGACGACATCTTTGATGGTGCCGGCGAGCAGGTGTCCGTAGTGGGGCAGGCCGGTGGCGAACGGCGGGCCGTCGTAGAAGACGAATTCTTCACCGTTTTTGCGCTGATCAAGTGATTTTTTGAATGTATCGTTGGCTTCCCAGAATTTCAGGATCTCCTTTTCCATTTCCGGAAAGTTGACCTGGTTGGAGATGTTCTTGAACTTCATTTCTCTTACACAGTCCTTGTAAACTATTTTGGTTGCTTTTAGTATATTATAGATACTTTCGCAACTTAATATAACTCCAAAGCCCCCCGTTGTCAATCATATCAATGGCGAAAAATCATCATAATCACGCCAATTTGGAAAAAGAATCCGTAAAATTTGCTTGAAGCACTTGAAAAAATCATTCTGCGGGCTAAATTATGGATGTGTATTTTCTTTGACTGAAACTGAAACAAAAACAATATTGTAAGGAGTTGAAAGATGAAAAAGTTTTTTGCCATCGCCATTGCCATGCTGACCTTTTCCGGAGCGTTTGCTGCGGAGATCGTCCCGTCCAAACGTACCAACTGGGGAGAAAAATTCGCACTTTACCTGCCCAACCGCATTCTGGATATTCTGGATATTTTTTCCGTGACGGCCGGTGTCGGAGCAGTGGCGGAAGCCAGACTGATGGGAACCCGCCTCGCCAATGTCGGCGCCGGTTACAGTGCAGGAACTTACAAACTTTATAAAGATTACAACCGCCAGTACGGTATCGGCGTGGAAGATGGCTGGTACTGGTCATTTGTTTCGATCGGTGAAGAGGATTACCGCCTCCGCGAAGGAACTTTGCTGGTGGACAAATATGGTGAATCTCTCGCCGGTATCCCCACTCCGGAAATGCGGGTCTACGACTTCTACACCGGTCCGCGTGACTACTGGGCGATCGGCGGATCACTCGGATTTATCGTCGATGCCGGAGTCTATATCCACCCGGTGGAGTGGGTCGACCTCGCTCTGGGCTTCCTGATGATCGACATCCGGGAAGATGACTTGAGTTTTGATTCATTCAGCCGCTGAATATGAAAAGATTCGTCTGTTCCCGCTGCGGAGCATGCTGCCGCTGGCCGGGAGCGGTCAAAGTTACCGATGCAGAAGTAGATGCCATTGCTGAACTGCTGGGAATGAGCGTGGAAATTTTTCTGGCGGAACATACGGAAATAACTCCGGACCGCCAACACCTCTCACTGCGGGAAAAAGCCAATGGCGAATGTGAATATCTTGCCGTTGATGAAAACGGGCTTTCGCTGTGCCTGATCGAAAAGGCAAAACCGCAGCAGTGCCGCAATTTCCCGGATAAATGGAACTTCCCCAACTGGCAGGAAAAGTGTTCCGGAGAATACCAATGAAAAAAAATGGCAACCTGATCGTTATTTCCGGCCCCAGCGGTGTCGGTAAATCCACCCTCGTTAAACGGGCAATGAGCGAATTGCCGGAATTGCAGTTTTCCGTGTCCTGCACCACCCGTTCACCGCGGGAGGGCGAAACGGACGGTAAATCATACTACTTTTTGAGTGATGATGAATTTGCCGCCAAACTGGATGCCGGAGAGTTTCTGGAATTCGCCAATGTCTACAAACACCGTTACGGTACACTCAAAAGCGAAGTGCTCAACCGCATCCGCCGGGGCGAAGAGGTGCTGCTGGATATCGACGTGCAGGGCGCCAGGCAGATCCGCGCCGCCGCAGAAAAAGATCCGGAGATCCGCGCCGCTGCCCAATTCATCATCATCGCACCGCCTTCGCTGGATACCATCCGGGAACGCCTCACTGCCAGAAATTCCGAAACCCCGGAACAGTTGGCGATCCGGGTCGATGCCGCACTGAATGAGTTGAAAAATTTCCGGCTCTACGATTTTATGGTCGTCAACGATGATCTGGAAACCGCCGCCGCAGAATTGATCACCATACTCAAGGCACTTAAATTGCGTACTGCCAATATTCAGGAGGAAATTTTCCAATGAATGAACGCCGTCTGATCGTACTGGGAATTACCGGCGGGATCGCCGCGTATAAAGCGGCGGATCTGTGCAGTAAACTTGCCAGGAACTTTGATGTGCAAGTGGTAATGACGGAAAATGCCTGCCGTTTCGTCACCCCTCTGACCTTTCGCACACTTTCCCGCCGCCCGGTGATAACCACTTTGTGGCAGGATGAATCCGAATGGCGGCCGAAACATGTGGAACTGGCGTGCGAAGCCGATCTCTTTGCAGTCGTCCCGGCAACCGCCAATTTCCTTGCCAAAGCCGCCAACGGCATCGCCGATGATGCCCTGACCACCTTTGCGGCAACGTACAACGGGCGCCACCTCTACGCTCCGGCAATGAATCCGGAAATGTGGGCACGCCCCGCCTGTCAGGCAAATGTGGAACTGCTCCGCAGCCGCGGAGTGATTTTCGCCGGACCCGCCACCGGAAATGTCGCCTGCGGCGCCGCCGGTACCGGCAGAATGATGGAAGCTCCGGAAATCATGGAAATCATTATCCGGCAGCTGGAATCATAATTCCCGGTTCTGTTTGTCCGCGTCCGGGCGGTTCTTTTGCCGGGCGCATGCATTCCGCACGCTTTTTTGCCGGGGCGCTCACGCCGCCTCCTGCATTCCAGGCGCCCTTTTTGCTTTGGCTTAAGCAAGCGGGCATACTATGCAGGTGACCGAATGAGCAACGCAAGCAAGGCGTGAGATCGCTTATAATGATTGACCGGGACTGCTGATTTTACAGCAATCCCGGTCAATTTATACCGTGATGAAGCGGTGTTCATCCGGAAACAGTGCCAATTCGCTCAACGCCCAGACCAGCGCATCCATCCGATCCGGAGAAGCGGCAAATCTGCCGGCTTTGAATGAACACATCTGCCGTTCCAATTCCGGCAAAACTCCCAGATGGTGGACCAGGGCTTTTTCATAAAATGCCGCAACCGGTTCCGCGCGGCTGAATTTATCCCGGTAGGCCCGTACCGGTTTGACGGCGACCGAACCATCTTCTCTGGCGAAAAGAGAAGTTATCAATTCGCCGCCGTTATTTACCTCGATGACCACCTCATCCGCGTGCCATTGCCGGTAGAGTTTGACCGCTTCGCGTACCCATATCAATGGAGTACTGCGGATACTGCGGTCGGCAAGGACATACAATTCCCCATTGCGGTCGCGTCCGGCGGCAATGATTCCGGTAAAGTCATTGTTCCTGCCGGAAGCAACCGCCGGATCGACACCGATAACGATCCTTTCCAGTGCCGGCAGTTCCGTTACCCGGTAGGGATCGATCATATCGTAGTTCCACAATGCGCCATCCATATCGTCCAGCCATTGCCCATTGAGGAAACGCATGCGCTGTTTTTCCGGCAGATTGGCGAGAGTTTTCTCGATATAGTCCGGCGGCAGATTTGCCCGGTTGGCATCCGGATTCATCTGCATGGCGGCGTAATCCGCCGGAATTGCCAGCGCAGTGCGGCTCACCGGGTCGCATTTTTCCATGAATAACTGGTAACTCCAATGGTTTTTACCCGGCGGATTGCAGTCGTAATAGGCACGGTTGACCAATGGCGGAACATTTTGTGCCAACCGGGTCAGTGCCGTCTGGATACCGGAATAGTCCAATTCGGAACACTCGTTGAAGTAGATCGTGGCAAACTCTTTCCCCAATATTTTATCGGCACGTTCTCCATCATCCAAGCCGATGAGCCAGATTTCCGAAGCGTTGCCGAAACGGAAGAAGTTTTCCCCTTTGTTGAAAACATAACGCAGACCGCCGCCGAAACGGGTTCGCAGAACTTTTGGCATGGTATCCATCCCGATGGTGCTGCGGGCAGCGGCACAGTAACGGCGGATCACGGCGTGACGGCTGCCCGGTGCGCGCAAAGCTCTGGCAACCAGCGAACAGCACAATACGAAACTCTTTCCGGATCGGGAACCGCCGAAAAGCATGATGTGATGCGCCGGAGATGCCAAAAGTTTCAGGGCCTGGATTTGCAGTGCAGTATACGCAAACATCTGCCGCTCCTGATGTCTTTATATTGCCCGTTTCCGCAGAAACGCTTTCCTGGCGGCACTCAATTTGCGGGTCGCCAGCAGAAAAAGTGCCGTCAATTCCGGGTGAACTGCGATGATGGCAAGCATTTTGCGGTGAAGTGCCTGCCGGGAACAGCCGTGAAGTTCGGCAAGATGGGAAATTGAACACTTGCCATCCGGGAAGGACGGCGCGATCAATTCCCGGATCAGACCGAGCGTGTACTCATCGAGTTCCAGCAGGTAACGGAAAAATTTTCCCAGTGCATCAGCGATCATCTGCCGGGGAGGGGGATCGTCAGTTCCGCCGGGAATACTGTTGTCGGCAGGTATGTCCGCAATAATATCCTGCGCTGCTTCAAAACTTACGGTGTGGCGGCGGCGGTCAACGCTTTTTGCCGTGGCGGCATAGTAGCGGCAGGAATCGAAAAAATCACACTTGGCACAGGGATTATTCCCATTGGGAAATTTGCCGTAGCAATGCGGTGCATCATTCATAAAAAATCTCCTTTATAATTCAACCCCGGGACAAACGCAGCAGCGGGCAGGTGTCATCATCATCAATACCGGTGTTTCCTCCGGTGTTTCCTCCGGTGTTTCCTCCGGTATTTCCTCCGGCATTTCCTCCGGCATTTCCTCCGGTGTTTCCTCCGGTATCCACCGTTTTTTTCTGCCGGGCAAGCAATGGCGCGATCAATGCCGCCGGACGTTCTCCGAGAATGGAGCGGTTCTGGTCAAATTTCCGGGTTTCTCCGGCGGAAGATACCGCCGTGATCCGGGAATAGGTCCCGGTAAGATACTCCGGATTGAGCAGCAGAAATACCGTTTGTTCCGCGATGGCGGGATTGACAAAAGCGGCTTCTTCACCGGTGGAAATTTCCACATCCAGCAGAACTGCCCGCACGTCTCTTTCGGCGACGGCGGCGCATCCGGCACGTTCCACATCCGAAAAACTGAAATACTTTTCCGACAGCGGATGTGTGAGAAAAAAGTTGTCTATTTCAATAACAGTCATCATTTACGTCCTTGATTTTGGCAGTTTCATAAAGAACTTCCCGCCGCCGGAACGGCGGGAAGCGCAGTTGCGCAGTTCTTATGCGCTGCGCAGTGCGGCGATGGCATCACTGCTGGCAAGCAGATTTTTGATCCGGCAGCAGCGCTGTTTGACATTTTTGAATTCAAAGGTCAACTCTCCGATCGCCACACGGCGGATGCCGTCAAAACCATTCGGGGTGGCATCCATATCACTGATCGCCCTGCCGGAGAGATTGGCAAGTGCGAAACAATTGGTGTCGAGCAGCCACGCATCACCGTCGGGCATGTCGGGATCAGCCATGATGGTCATTCCTTTGCCGTTGATCTCATTGACGATCACCGCGACATACGCACCGCGGCGGTCATCGGAACGCAGGATCTGGATGCGGTCACGATATTCGTTGGAAATCACCCGCGCCTGTCCGGGAGAACAGAGGATCTGCATGGGATCGCCGCCTTCACCGAGAACCATCTGGGCGGCATCATTGATGATGAAACTGTCCAGTTTCGCTTTGGCGGCATCGATCACCGGTACGCCGGGACGGGTGCCGAAAAAGTAGAGACCGCCAGCTTCGCCGCGGGTGTTGGCAGCAGCTTCCACCCGTCTGCCGAAAAGTGCCACCCGGTTGAGGTCACGGGCAAGGTCGGCAAGCGCAAACGCCGTCTGACGGTTGAGCTGATTGTCGGCATTGCCGTAGAGATTGACTGCCAGAGAAGTACCGGAAAGCACGATCTCTTTACGGAAGATCTGCGTGGCATTCCACTCAACTTCCGAGAGGCGGTAATTTTCCTCCCCGTCTCCGTTGGAAGTCCCTTCGCTCATGGGGGTGGAAACGATGATGAATTTGCCGCCTTCAGCGGGCAGTGCGGAAACGGTACTGTATTCCGAACCGTTGATCGCGGCGATCTCCACGGCGGCAGAATCGGCATTGACCTGCGTCACCCGGAAAAGAGCCGGATCATCCTTGAGTGCCAGAAGCGTCCCGACTTTGAGTTTGGCGGCATCGGCACCGGCAAGAGTCAGCAGTCCGTTGGAAACCGCGCCGGCGGAAACGCTTCTGCCGGTGAGCAGATCTTCCAGATACTCATGCTTGGCAGAAGCGGCATCCGGAGCAGTGCGGAAGTTGGAAATGAAACGCGGTTCATCCTTGATGACAGTTGCCATTACATCAGAGAGATCACGTTTACGGTTGGCGAAAGAGTAGTTGTAAAGCATAATTTTTGTCCTTTCAGTTGGTTGGAAAAATTGAGTTATGATTATCGGCATCCGACATCAGGTGCATTGCTGACCGACATGGCGATCATGGAGATGCGGTCACCGGAAAACTCCTCCGCTGCGGCGGAGGCTGCCGGGGAAGTTTGTGGACTTCCCGCATTGCTGCCGGGAGTGATCCTGGCGGTGAAACATCCCGGTGAAACTGCGGCAAGTTCCCGGGCGAATTTGCGCAGAGCATCGGGATCGTCAACATTGATTTGCCGCCGCAGTGCGCAGAATTCCAGATACTCCGGATCGGTGCATCCGGTTTCGCCGCTGACCTTTTCCAGCAGGTTCTGCCGCTGCAGAAGTTCATATTTTTTCTGCAGTTGGGCGTAGCGGTTCTCCAGATTTTCCTCACATTCCGGCTCAACGGTTTCGGCGGGAAGCGGAATTTCAGTTGACGGATTTTCATTATCGATTTCGTTCATTATCATTTCTCCTTGTCGATTTCATTGATGATCTCCTCTTTTTCCGGGATCGAAATGTGTCCGATATGGCCCAGCAATTCAGCGGCGGTCCTGCCCACGGCTTTGCGGTAGGCGTTACCGGCGGGGATATCTGCCAGCTGCAGCAGTCCGGCGATGGCACCGGCAAGGTCGCTGACGGTGAATTTCCGGTTGTAGCGCACCTCGGGAACCGGCAGATCCAGATCGTAGCGGCGCATCAGTTTCCACGCTTCGATCTCCGCCTGTTCCAGCAGTTCCGCTCTGGTGGCGAGGAACTGGCTGACATTCTGGAAATCCCATGCTTTTGATTCGGCACTCTGATGTTCCCGCAAGTTGCCCTGCACTGCCAGACCGACCACATCGTACAACTCCTCTTTGAGATAGCGGTTCTCGGAACGGATGGTGTCCGTCGCCACCCCGGATGGACTGATGTAGCGGCTGATCCCCTTTTCCTCCACCGATTCGATGATGGCGGCACTGCGTGCCACGGTCGCGGAAAAGTTGTCGGTCTGTCCCTCCTGCACCGCCAGTTTGCGGGCACTGCGGGCAAAGGTGTCGGAAACCACCAGCATGCCGAACATCTGTTTGACAGTATTCATCTGCGCCTCGGATTCATTATTCATGATCGCTTCGCTGATGCGCACCACGTCTTCGAACCAGTGATTTGCCGCCAGACCGAATCCGTCCGGTTCAGTGACCGGCACCAGCGGGACACTGCCGGTCGGGTTGATCCCGGAAGCGACTTCCATGACTTTGCCGGAAACATTCTCAAAGAGCCGCCAGCTGTTGCGGTCATAGAGGCGGCGGCGTTTCACCCGCACCGGCGGGGTGAATGGATCGGAGCAGATCAGCTCTTCTTCAGCGATCAGAGCCCAGAGCAGTTTGCCGTCATCCCCGACCGCCCAGTCGGTCACCTGCAGCGGGGAAAGAGCTTTGGCGTATGGGCGCAAGCGTTTTTCTTTTGCCTGCTGAATGGTTGGATTACCGCGGAAAAAGGGCATTTCCACCAGCAGCCATGCTCTGCCGTAGACATTGAGCAGTGTGGAGAGTTGGCGCATGACCTCATTGGTGCGCAAACCGGTACGGCTCCAATCTTCCAGCAGTTCCGCATCGGCATTGCGCCGTACCGGAGAGATGCTCAACGCATACTGGGTGATCCGGCGGGCGATTGCCCGGGGGTAGTTGAAGTAATAGGCACGGCGGCGGCGTTCGGAAAATTCCAGATCGATTTCGGAAACATGGCGGATCAGCGCCTGTTCGATATACTCTCTGCCGCCGGAATAGGCTTCCTGTGAACGGCGCCAGCGGCGCTCATTGGCACTGTATTCGGCATTTTTGCGGTGAAAGATGTAGTTGTTCAAAACGTCCTCCCTGTTAAAGCTGATTTTCTTCTTCGGTCAAATTTTTTGCCGGATCATCGGTTTTCTCCGGCGAACGGCTTTTTTTCCACCGCTCCGGGCAGCGGTTTTCCAGCCAGTACATGGCTGCCCGCACATCCGGAGGGACCACTTTGCCGGATGCATCCTCGTAACCGGTTGCCCGGCGGAAAAGTGCCGCTTCCACTTCGTCAAGCAGTGCCGCATCCTCCGGCGGAATGGTCAACTGATCTTTTTCCATATTTTTTCCTCCTGCGCTTTGCTGTATTGCAACAATGCGCAGGATCGTCAACACGATTGGGAAAAAGTGCGGCAAGCAATGTTTTGATGCCGTGTGCCGAATAGATCTTGCCGGATGGCGCGATCACCGGATCGCTGATACGTCTCTGGGAAATATTCATCTTTTGTTCCTTTTACTCCTTTTGCAATTACCTATGTTTATTTGTTTGATTGCACGCGTGCAATCACGCCGGGCAAAAAAATCCGCCCGCCATTCAGCAGCCGACATTTACCCAATATAATTGCATCCGTGCAATTTTCAAGACCGAAAAATGAATTTTTTTCAAAAAAATTGCTTGCATGCACGCAATTAGCGGTTATATTATATTATGTACTGCTTCATAAACCAATGGAACAACGGGGTATAAGATGAAAATAGATGACAGTATTCTGCATGCATTGCGTCAGGCGGTGGAAAATTGCGGCGGGGCAAAAGAACTTGCCGCCAAATGTCAGGTCAGTGCGTCAAATATTTCCCGCTATTTGAGCGGCAAGGTGAAATCGATCACCGATGACTGCTGGGAGAAATTGCTGCCGGAACTGGATCTGCCGGTGCCGCCGCATACGCATGGTACGATTTCCAATACTCCGGCGTTGCGGCACTACCTGTGCAGTGCCATGAACAGGCGCGGCATGGAGGATGCCGAGCAGCTCCGCCGGGCGATCGGGTATGCATCGACCTCTTCATTCCGGCGGCTTTTCAACGGTGAATTGAACTGGTTTCCCGATGTGCTTTCGGCGGTGTTCGATGCTTTAGGGTGCGATCCGGAAACAGCTCCCATTGCGCCCGGTGAAAGAAGTCTGCTTGCTCCGAGCGGGCTCTACAGTGACGGTGCCATGCTGGTGCGCCCCATTCCCGTGGTGGAATGGGCAAATGCCGCCAGCCATCTGGAGTCTGTCGAATCGTCAAATGTCGTCATGTGCCGCTGGGATCTGGATAACACTCCGACTGTTCCCATCCCGGCGGATGCCAGGAGAGATACCAAAGCATTCCGGGTCCACGGTATTTCCATGGAGCCGCGCATTCTCGATGATGACATTGTGCTGGTTGAACCTGCCGGTGCGATCAGCGATATTCCTGACAACAAGATCGTGGTCATCCGGTTTGATGAACAATCCGGCATCCCGGAAAAGGTCGTCTGCAAGCGTTTCCGCAAGCAGCATGATTCATTTCTCCTGACCAGCGACAATCCGGAAGGCAAAATCATCCCCTTTTCTCCTGCCGATGTCGCCTGGGCGGGGATCGTTGTCAAAAAAATCAGCGAAATGTAATGGCGATCGTGTAATTAATGAATGGGACAAAAAACAAAAAAAAGGAGTTTATCATGTGGAAAAAAATGGTATTGATGGCGGCGTTCTTCTCCGGGCTGACCTTCGGTGAAGTTGCTGCTGCGGAAAACGGTCTGCGGATCTCCATTCTCGGGGACAGTTATTCGACCTTTCGCAACTGGATACCCAAAGGCAATGCCGTCTATTACCCGACGCCGAAAAGTAAAAATGATGTCTCTTCCGTCGAAGAGTGCTGGTGGCATATCGTGGTCAAAGAACTTGGAGCAAAATTGGAGAAAAACGACTCCTGGAGCGGTTCGACCATCTGTTTCACCGGGTATTACGGCAAAGATGCCTGCCGTTCAAGTTTCGTCAACCGGGTCAATCTGCTGGGCGATCCGGATTTGATCCTGATCTGCGGCGGCACCAATGACAGCTGGGCAAACTCGCCCGTCGGTGAATACAAGTGGGAAAAGTGGAATCGCACTGACCTTTACTCATTCCGTCCGGCAATGGCAAAAATGCTTGCGGAAATCAAGACCCTCTACCCGGGAGCAAGGGTGATTTTTATTCTCAATTCCGGACTTAAACCGGCGATCAATGATTCCGTCCGCAAGATCTGCAGTTACTACGGTGTGCAGTGTGTCGATTTGAAAAATATCGACAAGCAAAGTTCCCATCCTTCCGTCAAGGGGATGAAAGAGTTTGCCCGGCAGGTCATTGAAGCGATCAACTCTCCAGCCGGTGAAACGCAGCCATGATCACCCTGACTTTGGATGCCGGCGATATCCGCAGGATCGTGGAACTGCTCAAAAAACGGTATCATGCCGACGAATTATCCAAGGTGGACAATATCCGTTTCACTCCGGAAAATTTCCTGGCTTTTGAACAGAGATTCGCCCTTGCCACCACGGTGTATCTGCACTTGTCCTGTGATGAGCGCGGCAGGATCATTATCGAAGTGGTGCGGCTTGCGGCAAATCCGTTGGCGCATTTGATTTTGAAGCACTTTCACCGGATCATTACCGGTATTATCGCCGGTTTTGCCGGAGAAGTGCTGATGCGGGATTCCGATTCCCGGCTGATTCTGGATCTGCAGCAAATCTGCCCGCTGCCGGGCAGAATCGACCGGCTTGCCATTGCCGGTGGCGTGATGACCGTCTGTTTTGAGCTTGCAGATCACTGCCCTTCATCGAGCAGAGCCGAGGCTTGAGCATCCGGCAATTCCTGAATATTCCGCAGTTTGCGTTCCAGAGCGCGGGAGCGGGTACCGATACTCTCGATGTGATTGACGACGGAAACCAGACTTTTCCGGGTGGCATCCATTTCGTTGCCGAATTTGTTGAATTCGGTTTTCACTGCGCCGAGGATCTGCCAGACTTCGTTGGAACGCTTTTCGATCGCCAGCGTCCGGAATCCCATTTGCAGTGAGTTGAGGAATGCCACCAGATTGGAGGGACCAACCACGGAAATTTGCAATTCATTCTGCAATTTTTCAAACAAACCGGGGATCCGGAGGATTTCGGCGTAGATCCCTTCGCTGGGGACGAACATCAGCGCAAATGCGGTGGTATTGGGCGGATAAATGTATTTGTTCCGGATGTCGGAAGCACTTTTTTTGACGGTTCTGGCGAAAACCTCCTGCGCTTTTTTGACCTCCGGGGACATGGCGGAGAATTGATCGTAACACTCTGTCAAACGCTGGAAATCTTCCACCGGAAATTTGCTGTCCACCGGCAGATAAACCGGTACATCGTCCTCTTTGCCCGGCAGTTTGATAGCAAATTCCACGATTTCTGAACTGCCCGGCACGGTGGCGATATTGGCGGCATACTGATCCGGAGAGAGGTACTGACTCAAAATTCCGGCGAGCTGGATCTCGCCGATATTGCCCCGGGTTTTGACATTGGTCAACACTCTTTTCAGATCGCCCACGCCGGTGGCGAGGCTCTGCATTTCACCCAGCCCTTTATGGACTTTTTCCAGTTGTTCGCTGATGAGTTTGAATGATTCGTTGAAGTGTTTTTCCATGGATGACTGCAATTTTTCATCCACCGTTTTTTTCATTTCATCCAGTTTGATACGGTTTTCGTCCTGGATATTTTTCAGTTTTTCATCCAGCAATTCCCGGTTTCTTGCCAGCTGTCCGGCAGTAGATTCCTCAAAAAGCCGGATTTTTTCTTCCAGAGTGCGGGTCAATTCGGCACTTTTTTTATCGTTGCGGTCGGTGTATTCCAGCAAAGCGGCGGCAAGTTTTGCCGCGCTGATTTCATCCGCCTGCCGCACGGCATCGCGGAACTCCTGCAGGAACTTCATAAAATCAGTAAAGGAACTTTTGACCATCTCCTGCTGAAATGAGAAGTTCTGCTGCAGTTCCAGGCGGCTGCGGGAAAAGTTTTCGTTGAGTTCACTGCGATTGGCAGCGAAACCGCTTTCGCAGATCTCTGCGCTCCGGTCGCTGTGGCGGCGCAGCAGAAGCACCGCCTGCAGCCCCAGAACGACCAACAGCACGATCAGAATGACCCACTCCATTGCGTATTCACCTTAAATGATCAATGCCGGGGGTTCAAAGTCTGCCACTTCGGCGCTGACTTCCGAGAGTGTTCTGCCGGTGTAGATCTGTCGCGGGCGGACGATTTTGGTGGAATCTCCGATCATTTCCCGCCAGTGAGCGACCCATCCGGGCAGACGGGCAAGCGCAAACATCACGGTGAACATATTTTCCGGAATGCCCATTGCCCGGTAGAGGATGCCGGTGTAAAAGTCCACATTGGGGTAGAGACCGCGCTCCACGAAGTAGGAATCTTTGCGGGCGAGATCTTCGATCCGGTGAGCAATATCCAGCAGCGGATCTTTGATTCCGGCATGTTTCAGATATTTTTCACACTCATTGCGGACGATTTCGGCGCGCGGATCGTAAGTTTTATAAACCCGGTGTCCGAAGCCCATCAGGCGGAATGGATCGTTTTTATCTTTGGCTTTGCGGATGAATTTCTCAATATCACCATCGGCCTGGATCATCCGCAGCTGTTCGATCACCGCCTGATTCGCCCCGCCGTGGAGCGGTCCGGAAAGTGCCGAAACTCCGGCGGCAATGGTGGAGTACAAATTAGCCTGGGCACTGCCGATGGCACGCACTGCGGTGGTGGAACAATTCTGTTCGTGGTCGGCGTGGATGATAAACAGCACATTGAGCAGCCGCACTGCTTCGGGGCTGATGTGGTACGGTTTGACCGGCGAATCGAACATCATATTGAGGAAGTTCGCACAATATGAGAGGTCGTGCCGGGGGTAGACGATGGGTTCGCCGATGGATTTTTTGTACGCAAATGCGGCGATGGTGCGGACGATGGAGATCACCCGGGCGCAGGATCGTTCGATATTGCGGGCGGTGGTGTTGACATCCACCGTCGGATAAAATGCCGCCATCGCATTGACCATGGTTGACAGGATGTGCATCGGGTGCGAACCTTTGGGGAAATGGTCGAAAAAGTGACGCATGTCCTCGTGGAGCAATGAGTTATAGTTGAGCAGATTGGAGAAGTTCATCCGCTCATCTTCCGTGGGCAGTGTGCCGTGTACCAGTAAATACGCCACATCCACGAATGAGACTTTTTCAGCAAGTTCGGTGATTGGTATTCCGCGGTAGCGGAGGATGCCTTTTTCACCGTCGATGTAGGTGATCTGGCTGCAGCAGCTGGCGGTATTGGCAAATCCGGGATCGAGAGTGACCAGACCGGTGGTTTTCCGCAAAGCGGAAATATCCACGGCCTTTTCATTTTCCGTGCCGCTGATAACCGGCAGGATGACCTCTTTATCTTCAAACCGCAGAATTGCTTCTGAAGTTTTTTTCGCTTTGAGCATAATATTAAAAACCTTTCGGCGTTGATCGATTAAGAACGGGTGAAACCTACTGTGGTTTCAAGAAATACGGCGGCAAGTTCCGGCCACTGCCGGATATCTTTGATACCCAGCCCCAAGCCTCGGCCATGGGGGCCTTCCGGGAAGACGTGGAGTTCGCACCGGCGGCCGTTTTCCCACATTTTTTCTGCGAAAGCGACCGAGTTACGCACCGGTACTCCGCCATCCGTGGCGGTGTGCCAGAGAAATGCCGGCGGGGTATTCGCGTCGATCAGCAAGTGAGCATTGGCTTGAGCTTTGACCTCATCGGAGGTATTTTCACCGAAAAGATTGTTGCCGCTGCCGCGGTGAGCCCACTCATCGGTCAGGGAAATCACCGGATAACAGAGGATCATCGCATCTGCCTGACCGGAAAAACGGTCATATTCATCATTTTCATCGGCATTGATCTTACCGGCAAGCAGCGTGCCGGAAGCGGCAAGATGACCGCCTGCGGAAAATCCCAGTACCGCGATTTTGTCCAGCCGCCACTGTTCGGCATGAGCGCGGATGATTCTGATCGCCCGGATCAGATCCTGCTGGGGATCGGGATAAGCGCCGCCGTCGATTGAAGTACGGTACTGCAGCACAAAGGCATGATAGCCCAGCGCATTGAATGTCTGCGCTACCGGATCGCCCTCATGCGCCGCCCGGCCGCTGTAACCTCCGCCCGGCAGAACCAGCACGCCGCCAAGCGGTTTGCTGCATCCGGAAAGCAAAAATGTATCCAGATAAGGTTGAAATTCTTCAGCGGATTTACGGGGACGAAGTTCTATTCTCATTTGTCAGACTCTCCAATTTAGCATATATAACACATTACGAACCATATTAGTAATACAGTACGATTAATAATATAGCACATACCGCGCTTTTTTACAACTTTTCAGAGAGTCGGTCATGCGGTTTTGGACCTATTTTTTGTGCGTTGCCCATTTTTTCAACAGTTTGCGCACCTCTGCCGAACTTGACAGGTCGTATGCGGTTTTGCCGTCCAGATTCAAAGCATCGGGCGGCAAGCCGTTTTTGAGCAGATATTTGACCACCGGCAAATGGTTGTATTTGGCGGCGATATGCAAAATGGTATCATCATTGGCATTGGTCAGCCGGAAAAGTTTGGGCAATTTAGCATGGAGAAATTTGATCATTGCCGGATTGCCGCTTTTGGCGGCGTAGTGAAAAATGGTATTTTTCTCATCATCCTGAATTTCGGGATCTCCACCGGCGGCGAAGAGTTTTTTCAACCGCGGCAGGTCGCCATCTTCAGCGGTTTTGTGCATTTCGGTGCGTCTTTTGGCATCGAAGTCGTTGATTTCATCTTTGGTCAGTTCCCGGAGATCGGTTTTGAAAAGGCGGAAATGCATTTTCAGTTCCACCCAGACCATTGCCGCCCGGATCTCCATCAGATGATAACGGTAAGCATAGATCCCGCCGGCAATGATTGCCAGTAAAAAGAGGATGAAAAAGAAGCACCCGGTTTTGTAATGCGGTCTTTTGATGTCCGGAGTTTCAAAGAGCGGCTGCGGAAGTTCAGCAACTTCCGGCGCTTCAGCCGGATTTTCCGGAGATTCATGGGTTTCCGGCACGGGTTCTTTGATGCCGATTTCTTTTTCTTCCGGCACCGGCGGTGTTTCGGCGGCAGCAGGAGCAGCAGCCGGATTTTCCGGTGGTCTGACCACCGTATCCAGCGTGATTTCGATCTCCTCTGCCGGATCTGCCGGAGGGGTGTCGGCAACAGCGGGCACCGGAACTTCTGCCGGAACTTCTGTCGCAGGGGTCAGCTCGATTTCCAGATCATCCTGGATTTGCGGTTTTTCTGAATCATTCATAAGTTACTTGGCAATTGAAATTCCCAGAGAAGAGCCGACTGCCCGCACTCTGCCGAGCGGCTGGTGATTGAGCATTTCAGCTTTCTGACTATTGGGGTTGAAAATCACAAAACTGCTGGATCCGCCGCCATCCATATTCACTCCGTCATCGGCACCGAGATAGAGAAGGATACAGCCTACTTCGTAAGTGGAGCAGCCCATGCTGAAATCCTGCTGTCTGCCGTCGATGACCGCCACGTAAAAGTATCGGCGGTCGGCGGATAACCCGTATCCGGTACGCGGGGCAAGACCTTTTTTCTGTCCGGCAAGTTTTCCTTTGGCGATCACCGTGGCGAAACCGGTGACCGCCAGCTGGATATCATCGGTTTTTTCTTCCGGAGCGACGGTCCGGAAATCGATTTTGCCGTTTTTGTAAACGATGAATGACGGTCTGCCTTTAAGTACGGGAGAGATCAACTCTCCGTCGGAGATCAGCAGGCCCAGCCGGGAAGCGTAAGGACTGGGGATCTGATCCCACGGACTCCACGGTGAACCGTTGAATGCGGCGACCATATCGATACCTTTTTTGCGGTGCGCCATCATGAAATCCGCAGTTTTCTGCCGTTTGGTATGGATTATCAGTTGGCGATGGGTGTGAGTCGGGATCGGCTGACCGTATTCAGCGGCCTTTTTCACGGTGTGGAACCGGAATTTTTTCTGCAGATCCACCCGCATGACCCAGATATTCATCAGCCGGGGAGATTTTTTTTCGATATGGGCATAGCGGATGCCGGGAACCAGTTCCGTACTGTTCTCCCAGTCGAATTTTTTTCCGTCCCACCATTCGGCGTCAACCGGAATCAGGAAAAGTACGGCAAATAACAGTACAAGAAACTTATTCATTGGTGATCTCCTCAATAATTTTGTAAAATCAACATCCGAAATGACAGAACAATATAAGAATATATCACCGATGTAATGATTTGTCAACCGGACAAAGAAGACAAAGGTCGGTCAGCCCGTAAGAGTCGAACCATCCAACCGCTTGCAGACTGCATACGGCGCGCCCCAGCGAAGCGAAGGGCGCGTAATCTCGCTTTCTTTGTCTTACTTTCTTTCACGTGAAAGAAAGTAAGGGCGTCAGCCCGCAGAGCCGAACCAGACTAAACGGTGGCAGACTGCATACGCCGCACCCCAGCGAAGCGAAGGGCGCGTAATCTCGCTTTTCTTTGCTTACTTTCTTTTCCCGTGAAAGAAAGTAAGGGCGTCAGCCCGTAAGAGCCGAACCAGACTAAACGGTGGCAGACTGCAACCGCCGCGCCCCAGCGAAGCGAAGGGCGCGTAATCTCGCTTTCTTTGTCTTACTTTCTTTCACGTGAAAGAAAGTAAGGGCGTCAGCCCGCAGAGCCGAACCAGACTAAACGGTGGCAGACTGCATACGCCGCGCCCCAGCGAAGCGAAGGGCGCGTAATCTCGCTTTTCTTTGCTTACTTTCTTTTCCCGTGAAAAGAAAGTAAGTTACAATTTTTTAGCCGCCAGTGCCGCCAGGTCACTGCGTTCACTTTTCCGCAGTGTCACATGCCCGAAAACCGCTTCGCCTTTGAGCCGGTCTACCGTGTAGCTCAAACCGTTGCCGGAGGCATCCAGATAGGGGTTGTCGATCTGTGCCGGGTCGCCGGTGAGAACCATTTTTGAATCATCTCCGCAACGGCTGATGATCGTTTTCACCTCATGGGGAGTGAGGTTTTGCGCTTCATCGACGATGATGAATTGCCGGGGGATGCTTCTGCCGCGGATATAGGTCAGAGCTTCCAGATCCAGCTTGTGTGAATTCATCAATCCTTCGGTGGAGTATCTGGCGGAACTTTTCGGTTTGCGTTCCGATTCGCCGCCGAGCAGAAACTCCAGATTGTCGAAAATCGGCTGCATCCAGCTGGCAAGTTTGGATTCTTTGCTGCCCGGCAAAAAACCGATGTCGTTGCCCAGCGGGATGATCGGACGGGAAACGAGGATCTTTTCGTAAAGATTTTCCGTAACGGTCAGCTGCAGAGCCGCCGCCAGAGCCAGCAGTGTTTTGCCGGTTCCGGCACCGCCCATGAGGGTGACCAGTTTCACTTCCGGGTCGAGAAGCAGATCCAATGCCATGCGCTGTTCCCGGTTGCGCGGCGAGAGGTTCCAGACTCTTTCGATCCTGCCGGGCAGTATGGTGAGCATACCGGTGGATTTTTTGCGGAGCAGGACACTTTTGCGTTCATTGGCACTGTCGGTCAGATGGAGGAATTCATTGGTCAGCAGCTCGGGATATTTTTCAGCGGGGATCTCATGTTTGCTGTAGCACTCATCGACGGCATTTCCGGAAACCTGCTGTTCAGTAAAGCCGGTGTAGCGGTCGTAATCTTTGACCTTCTGCCGTTCAAAATCCATCACCGTAAGTCCCAGCATATCCGCTTTGATCCGCAGATTGATATCCTTACTGATGAATACCACCTTTCTGCCGCGGTCACGCAGATAACATGCCACGCGCAAGATCCGGTTGTCCGGCGAAGAAAGCAGCAGATCGCTGTCAAAGACCTTATCCGCTTCATTTTCTTTGCCGTCATCAATGGCGGCTGCGCTCAAAACGTAGAGTTTACCTACGGTATTTTTGCTGATCGCATTGAGCGGCAAGCCCTTGTCCAAATCTCCGGCACAGCCGGGGAATTCTTCACGCAGCCGGTCGAGATAACGGATCACCCGGCGGGCGTTGCGCCCCAATTCGTCGGAATTCTTTTTGAATTTGTCAAGTTCTTCGATGACAGTCATCGGGATGACCACATCGTTGTCCTTGAAACACTGGATGCTCGCTGAACTGTGCAGAAGCACATTGGTGTCCAGCACAAAAGTCTTTACGTCAGGAGCCTGCGCCACTTTTCACCTCAAGGTTGATTATCGTAATCAGCTGCCGCCCGGTTGATCGCCGCCCCGCGGGTGCGGACTCCCGTACCGGATGCCTGAATGGTCTTTTTGCTCAAAAACGGCGGGAAGATCATCGTTTCAGTTTTGGAAACCTGCACATTGACCACCCGTGCCGCCTGACGTTCTTTGGCTTCTTTCGTCAGCAGATAGACCGCATTGGTGGTGGTCAGATTGTAACGGAACATGCTCCATTCGCCGTCACCTTTGGGACTGCCGACAACGATCGGCAAGCCGAAAAGGAAATATCCGGGGATCTCAACATAGGTCTGGCAGACTGCCTTTTCATTGGGAGTGCCAAGTCCCATCCGGTTGAATACCTGCGTGGACTCAACAGTGGTACAGCCGCTGAAAAGAGCGGCGGCGGCAAAGAAAGCGGCAAACATCATTTTTTTCATCATTTTTTCCTTTATTTTTGGTATTATTTGACAATAACCGGACAGTGATTACATAAATATAATAACAAATCCTGCCAATTTCAAGCGGATTTTTTTCAATTAACGATATATTTTCTGGTGCGCCAGCGGCCGGTGAGAAAATAGATGCCGCCCATGACAAACGGTGTGAATCCGGCGATGGCATGGCCGTACCAGAATCCGAAGATCCCCAGACCGCACACGGTTCCCAGCAGTACGGACAAGCCGATGCGCAGCAGCACTCCGTCGAGAATACCCACGGCGAAGTTGAGTTTGAAGTTCCCCACGCCGTTGATCAATGCTCCCAGCGGCGGACGCAGGGCGCTGCCTGCCAGAAGCAGCATCATGACCGGCATGTATGCCATTGCCATTGCCAGCACTTCGTCGTCGCTGGTGAATATCCCCCAAACCAGTTGCGGAGCGATCAGCATGACCGCCGCCATGAGTATCGAAATCAAACTGTTGATCAGCAGTGAAACTCCCACGATTTTAGGCACTCTGGAATAGATCTCCGCACCGATCGCCTGACCGATCATCGGTGAAGCGGCGGCGGCAAAGGAAAAGTTGATGATGTTGACGATCATCCCGACCTTGTTGCCGATGCCGTTCATTGCGGCGGCAACCTCGCCGTAACTGTTGATGTAGCGATTTACGAACAGCATGGAAAAACTGATCGCCGCACTTTGCAGAAACATCGGGAATCCCAGTTTCAGCAGCGGGGCAAGGGCTTCCCGGTCGATTTTGAAACTTTTCAACTTGAAGTCAAACCCGAAATCCTGGCGGTGGATGTAGAGAAACACGATCGAGAGGATGAAACTTATCCCCTGACTCAATACCGTCGCCAGTGCCACCCCGAATACCGCCCAATTGAAAACCAGTACAAAAAGCAGGTCGAGAATGATATTGAGTACCGCCGCCACCGTTACAAAAATAAAGGGATGCCGGGAATCTCCCATTCCCCGCAGTACCGCCGAAACGATATTGTAACCGTAAATGAATACCATGCCGCTGGTGCAGACCGACACGTAACTCAACGCATATTTCCACGTTTCACCCTCCGGCGCATTGACCCACCGCAGTACTTCATCGCGGAAAATAAAGGTCAGTGCCCCGAGAATCAGCGCAGTACTGATCAGAAAGGTGAAAAGCGTACCGATCACTTTGCCCGCTCTTTCCCGCATGCCCGCCCCCAGAAACTGGGAGATGATCACCTGCCCGGCATTGGCAAAGCCCATTGCCGCAAAAGCGAGGAAATGAAAGACATCGCCGCCGACAGATACTGCTGCCAGCCCGCTTCTGCCCACAAACTTGCCGACAATGATCATATCCGCTGTGTTGTAGAGCATCTGTATCAAACCGGAAAAGAGCATCGGCAGCGCAAAAAGGATCATGGTTTTGGTAACGCTGCCCTGATTGAGATCTTTGACTATTTTATTTGCCATATTGTTCCTTAACATTATTGCATTGCAAAAAATCCGACCGCAGATCATCGCTTTACGGATTTTATGATTTCAATTGTCCTGAATTTTGTCAAACTTGCATTCACGAGTCGTTGATTCCGATTAATCGCAAACGACAAAATATATCACAGTCATCATGATTTGTCAACCGCGCAATAACGGTCTGATCCACACGGCCTGCCCCGGCGCAGTGAAACGGAGACGGGGATGCAGTGCATCACAAAAAATGAGACAACAACTGTTAAATTTCATAAAATACCACTTGTTGATGGAAAAATCAAAGTTCACGCTGCCGATATTACATTGTTTTTTTGGATATAATCTGTTTTTTGCGGTATTTTATGCCTTGCAAAAAAAACTATTTGTGCTATTTTAACTTCCGGGCAACCAAATTTGCACAGAACTTCAAAACTTCAATGATAAGGAATGTCACCATGTACGATCAACACAACGGAATTTACGGCGCACTGCTTCAGGAATACAACGTTTCCCGCATCCGGGAACTCAATGCCCGGCGCAATGAAAAAATCGCTTCTCTGAAAACCAAAGCCGATGCCGAGGCTTATGTCGCCGGAGTCCGTGCCGCCATTGCCGGATCTTTCTCTCTGCCGGAACGTTCCGGAGTGCCCGCTTTTGAAATAACCGGCACCGCGGATGCCCCGGATTGCCGGATCGAAAATGTCATCTTTGAGAGCCGTCCGGGGTTGTGGGTCACTGCCAATATCTACATTCCCAAAAATCTCACTGCTCCGGCTCCGGCATGTCTTTTTCTGTGCGGACACTCGGAAGACGGCAAAATCTGCGACACTTACCGCACCGGCGCCCAGACTCTCGCTGCCAACGGCTATGTCACGCTGATCGTCGATCCCATCGCCCAGGGGGAACGCTACCAATTCGCCGATGCCAAAAACAACTACCGGATACACAATATCAACACCCGGGAACACAATATGCTGGGCAAACAGATGTGGCTTACCGGTGAATTTTTCGGCACCTGGCGCGCTCACGATGCCCTTTGCGGTCTGGATTATCTGCTTTCCCGTCCGGAGGTCGATACCACCCGCGTGGCGATCACCGGCAACTCCGGCGGCGGAACCATGACCACCTTTGTGCAGGCACTTGACCCCCGGTTCACCATGGCGGCTCCCAGCTGTTATGTCACCTCCTGGCAGCGCAATATTGAGAACGAACTGCCCGCCGACGTGGAACAGATCCCGCCGGGCATCCTTGCCGCCGGCTGCGAAATGGGTGACTTCATCCTCGCTTACGCTCCCCGCCCGGTGCTGCTGCTCGGTCAGAAAAATGACTTTTTCGATGCCAGAGGACTCAAGGAAACCTATGAGAGCTGCCGCAAAGTTTACCAACTGCTCGGCGCCGAAGAAAACCTCCAGTTTTTCATCGGTCCGGTCAATCACGGCTACTCCGTGGAAAACCGCTTCGCCATGTACGGATTTTTCAGCAAACACGGCAACACCCCGGAAATCAGCAAAGAGAGCGATATCGCTGCCGTGCCGCGCCAATCTCTGCTCTGCACCAAAGAAAATCAGATCACTGCCATGCCGGGCAAAAAACTGGTTTATGAGCTGATCTGCGACGAAGTCGACCGTCTGGCGGCAAACCGCAAAAAACTTTCCCTTGCTGAACTTAAAGAACTCTGCACCGGCAAATTCAACATGCCGTCAGCCATGCCGGAACCCTACTGCCGTCAGCTGCGTCCCTGCGATGCCAATCCGGATAACTCCAGCGCCTTTTTCTTCTCCCGTTTCGGTCTGGATGTGGAACCGGGCATCGTGATACCGATGCTGCTCAAAGCGGAAAAACTCACCTCCGTATTTTTCCACTTCCCCGAAACCGATGAGGTCACGCTCTATGTACCGCACCTCTCCGCAGAACGGGAACTGTGCAATATGAGCGTTACCGGTTATGCTTTCGGAGTGGATGTCCGGGGCATTGGTGAAACGCTTTCGCTCAACTGCGACTTTTACGGCGACAACTTCTTCCACGCTTACGGTTCGGATTACCACTACAATTCGATTTCCCTGATGTTCGGTGAATCTCTGCTGATCCAGCGGATGCGGGATCTGCTGGCGGCAATCGCGTTTGTCAAGGCACGCGGCGTGAAAAAGATCCACCTTGCCGGACGCGGTCAGGGAACTTTGGTCGCCCTCTTTACGGCACTGGTCTGCGAAGATGTCCGGTCCGTGAAACTCTTTGACGCTCCCGAATCTTATGCAAAAATGGTAAAAGACCGGATCACGCTCTGGCCGCACTCGGTAATGGTCAGAAACATCCTCAAATACACCGATCTGCCGGAAATTTATGAAGCGTTGCAAAATGCCGGTAAATTGACCATCGTCAACTATGCGGACAACCTTATCCAGCAGGAGTTGTGATGCACAGGATACTCTTTGTCTGTCACGGCAATATCTGCCGCAGTCCGATGGCGGAATTCATGTTGAAAAAAATGGTTTCCGACCGCGGGATATCCGGAGATTTTGAAATCGCTTCGGCGGCGGTCAGTGCTGAAGAACTGGGTAATCCGGTTTATCCTCCCGCCCGGAGGATCCTCGCCGATCACGGCATATCCACCGGCAGCAAGACCGCCCGGCAGATGAATGTCGCCGATTACCGGTATTATGATTTCCTGATCTGCATGGACGATTCCAACTTGCGGCGGATGAAACAGATCTGCGGCGGCGATCCGGAAAACAAAATGTACCGGCTGATGGATTTCACCACTGTTCCGGGGGAAGTTTCCGATCCGTGGTACTCCGGGGATTTTCAGACCGCCTGGGACGATATAGAGCGCGGACTGCAGGCATTTCTTACTTCAAGAGGTATAAAATAGTTGAAAAAGTTGGACAAAGAGTTCATTTTACAGCTCCGACCGGCAACCGGAGGTAAAAATGAACCGATTGTCCGGCATATACTATTACGACCGAAAGTTATCTTTTTCCAATGGTGGAAGAAGAAATTGGCGAAATAACTGGAAAAATGAAGGAATTTTTGCGGATATTGGAAGTTGTCCGCCCGTCCAGGTTCCTGACTGACGCATTGCGTTGGTGTGGCTTGGGACGCCCGATGAAAGATCGGGAAAAGATTTTTCGTGCTTTTCCGGTAAAATCAGTTCACGATTTCTCAACCACGAAGTTGCTGAAGTGGAGTTTGTTTATAGAAATAATCATTTTGTGCTATAAAATCGTTGAAAAGTGAGAGCGATATCTGTTGCATAATACAGTAGTTTGACATATATTAAACGCATCAACCAAAATATGCAGAAAGATTCAGGTTATCCGGTGGAGATTTTTGCAAAAACAATTTTCCGGATGAAACAGGAGATCGTTTCTTATGAAAGATGTCAAACGCTTTTTGAAATCGCAAGTTATTCGTCCGTACCTGCAGTTGCCGAAAATAAAAATTCAGCCGATCCTTGCCAGAGAGGGTAAACCGTCCGTGGATGTCGCTGAAGTCGCTGCTATGGCGGGGGATAATGTCATTTTTAATGATCTTGTATGTATCAAAAGCACTGAACACTGGAATCAGGTCGTCAGCAATCTGCCCGATGACGTTGATGCCATCATGCCGGTGAGCAGTCCGTGCTACCCGACCGAAGTTTGGAATGAAGCTCCGGAAGTTTTGGTCAATCGCGGTTTGCCGGTTATATTCTGGCCCCTTATCCGTTTTGATGAACCGGATTTCTGGAAGTGGTCAGCGGCAGATTTGATGCGGGCATTGGGTATTGAAGTCCACTTGGTTGAAAACTGCGAAGAGGGCGTTACCCTTTTGCGTGCTATGGCTGTGAAAAAATTCATTGCCAACAGCCGCATGGTCGTTTTCGGCAAACAAAACTTCCCGTGGAATGTTTTGGCAGGGGGTAAAATGATCCGTGACAGTATCGGAATGCAGCTGGTGGTCAAACCGCTGGAGGCTTTCCGGGAAGCCGGTAAAAAATATTCCGATGAGGAGCTGCTGACCTTTTGGGAAGACCACAAAGACCGCTATATCAATCAGGTTCCCGATCAGAAAGAACTTATTACTGCGTTGCGTACATACTTCGGAATCCGTGATATCATGGATGAGGAAAAGGCTTGCGGTTTCGGAGTCAACTGCTATGGCGAATTGATTATAGAAGGTTCCCGCGATGTTCCCTGTCTTGCCCAGTGTCTTGCCCGTGAGGAGGGGTTCATTGCCGCATGTGACGGTGACTATTGTGCCATGATCAATATGGCGATGGCGACCATGCTGCTGGATAAGCCCTGTATGATGTCCAACATCTATCCGCTTGCTTATGTTGGAGCATTGACAGAACACTTCGGGGACAAACTGGCGTCCAAAGAGAAAGATCAGAAAAATCTGGCAAGATTCGGACATTGCGGTTATGTTGGTGTTGTTTCTCCGGAAATGAGTCCGTCAGGAAAAGCCCGTTTGTCCGATTGGGGCGGCACTTACGAGTTGAAGCGTGACGGCAAAGGCTGCGGGATCGATTGTGATTTGGCTGGGAACACTGAATTTACCGGTATGGAATTGCACTTCAACGGCAAAGATGTTATGATAATCCACGGAGAAGTTGTTGAAACGACCCGTCATCCCGGAATGCCTCACTGCGAATCCACCGGCTTATTACGGCTCGATGATCTTGACTTTTTCATCCGGCATGTTTCCCGCGAACACCTGGTTATCGTTTACGGTGACTGCCGCAGGGAGTTGGAAATCCTTGCCGGGGTCTTGGGATTGCAAGTGCAGAAAGTTCAATGACTGGAGGATTGTATTCCGGGATCAGACTGGTGCATATTGCGGTATTCCCCCGGAGTTTTGCCGGTCTTTTTCCGGAAAAGTCTGCTGAAGTAATTAGGATCGTTGAAACCGCACATCACTGCGGTTTCAGCGATATTCAAATAAGGATTCTGCAGAAGCAGTTTGGCTTTTTCCAACCGCATGGAAATGACATATTCCGATACTCCTGTGCCGAAGTTTTTACGGAAAAGCAAATTCAGGTGTGACGGGCTGATTCCTGCCAATCTGGCGATTTCATTTACCGCAGGCAGATCATTTAAGCGGGTATGGATGAGGGTGACGGCTTTCTGCAACACCGGATGAATGGCGTCTTTAGAGGAAATATCTCTGCAAAAGTGTTTCATCCGCATCCAGATGGTCTGTATAAAAAGCGACTTTTCTTCCGGAGATGAGTTGTCTTGAAAAAATCCGGGCAACTGGTCAAACCATGTTTTGAGCAAAGGGTCTTTCCCGGTTTTTATCAGCAGCGGATGAGGAGAATCTATCCCGCTGACAAGGACAAAGACATTTGCTCCATCCGGTACCGGGGCTTGGTCATGGGCTGTGTTAGCGGGAATGACAAATATATCTCCCGGTTCACCATAAAGAGTTTTGAAGCCGATGAATCTGGCGGTGAATATTCCCTGTTTGACCATGACCCATTCCATGAAGTTATGGGAGTGCATGGGAATGTTTTTATCACAGACTCCAAAATCGGTGTATTGCAGAACTGGAAAAACTTTCATTTTGAATTGCTCCAGAATGTTTCTTGAAAAACTCCGAATAGTCTTTTGCGAATTTGACAAATCGACAGAGATGCTGTATATTTTGCACGTTATTACATGCGTATTTTACAAAATCAGCAAATTGACAGAATAATATAGCACATTAAAAATTTTTTACAATAACAGGATAAATAATTATGAAACTTGAGTTCGTTATCAATTGGGGATATCAGATGGTTTACAGCCGCCGTCTGTATCATAAGGTATACTGTTGGGACGGTTCACTGGAGTGTTCGGATGCTGCGGCAGCCATGAGCATGGAACTGCTGACCTATCCGTTTGTCTGGTGCGGCATCTGTTATTCTCCGGAAAAGACCCCCGTGGCAGGCAACAGCTGGCAGAATGTCATCACCCGCCGTGCCATGGGCGGCTTGCAGGTCAAAGCCGAATGTGATGAAAATGCCGTATTCACTCTGAAAAACCGGTACGGCGAATTCAAATTCACCGCCGGGGATATCCTGAAAGATCAGCGGCTGGTCTTTCCGCTGGGCGGCAAATACGGTTTTTGCGTGATCACGGTCAACCGTTACGGTTATTACTGGTTCCGTCCGGCAGATCTCCTGCCGGATATGGTGCAGTTCAATGCCGCCGACCTGCCGCTGCGCATCGAGGACCGCCGCCGCATGATCATGGCGGAACTTACTCCGGGTAAAGAGATCACTCTGCCGGTTTCAGCCCGTCCCGCAGAAGCCGGTGCCGACAATCTGATGACGGTGCATATCCAGGGTATGCAGCTCAAACCCGATGACACTGCCGGACTTCCGGAAGAGAACATCGAAACCGGTGACGTCTACGCCGAAGTCATTTCCAAAAAGTGCCAGTACAACTTTGTCGGTGCGGAAATGCTGATCCGGCTGACTGCAGATGACGGTACTG